>RFJM01000177.1 GCA_003694905.1 Caldilineae bacterium | reverse complement strand
CGGTAGAAGGACTCGGGCGGGGTCTCGACCTCCAGTTCTCGGCGGTCGAGGTGGACGTGTAGTATCTTTCCGTGATATCCGTAGCGGTTCATAGCTCACCTGTGGGGTTGGAGATGGGGATTGAGGTCGTCGGGGGCATTGTATGTTCCCCCCGGCCGCGTGCCAAACCGGCGGCCGCAGGCTTGGAGCGGACTAAAGCCGTTTTTTCACCGCGAGGACTGCGTCCTCGAAGACCTGCAGTGTCTCGGCCACATCCTCCTCGCTCAGGCTGTAGCACAGGAACCAGGGCTCCCGGTTATCGGCGTCGGGCTGGACACCCCGGTAGTTGAGCTCCATGAAAATGGCTTCGCTCAGTTCGGTGTCGCTGCGGAGATAGCCCCGGAAGTCGTAAGGCTCCTCCTGCGTGATGATCACGCCGAACATCGAAGGCGGACCGATGACCACATGAGGGATGTCCATACGGGTCAGGATCTCGGCAATTCCGTCCATAAGGGCTTCCCCGCGCTTGAATATGGTCTCGATAACCGGTTCCTTTTCCATGACTTCCAGCGTGGCATTGGCCGCGGCCGTACCGATGGCATTGCCGGTGTAGGTGCCACCGAGGGCAAAAAAGCCCGGTTCGGCTGCCATCATCACATCGCGCTTGCCGCCAATTGCGGCGATGGGGAAACCGTTGCCTAGCGCCTTGGCGTAGGTGACCAGGTCGGCGCGGACACCGAAGTACTCCTGCGCGCCGCCACGTGCGACCCGAAAGCCGGTCTTCACCTCATCCATGATCATCACGATGCCATAGCGATCACAGAGCTCGCGGATCTTCTCCAGGAAGCCGGGTCGGGGCATGATGCTGGCCGCATTGCCCATGATGGGCTCGAAAAGAACGGCAGCGATATCGCCCCAATGCGCGGTGATGGTCTCCTCCAGCCTCTCGAAATCGTTGAACGGCAGAGAGATCACATACTCGTCGATGCGGCGGGGAATTCCGGCACTGACCGGCGCGGGACGGGGATGACGCGTGGTACCCAACAGTTTCAGTTGGTTGGAGGAGGCCGTGCTGTAGAGCGCGTAATCGTACATGCCGTGATAGGCACCTTCGAATTTGATAAACCGTTCTCGGCCGGTGCAGGCCCGGGCCAGGCGCAGGGCATGCATCGTAGCTTCGGTACCGGTGTTCGAGAGCCGCACCATCTCCACGCCCGTCATACGCGTGATGCGCTGGGCCAGTTCGATTTCGGCCGGCGTGGTCCAGGCGAAGACGGTACCGTTGGCCGCTGCCTCGCGCACCCGCTCGACCACCGGCGGATAGGCGTGTCCCAGGATTACCGGGCCGAAGCCCAACCGGTAGTCGATGTAGCGCTTGCCGTCCGCATCCCAGACGTACGCGCCTTCGCCCTTGACGATGACCAGCGTGTCGTCATCGCCCCAGTAACGAAAATTGGAATTTACCCCGTAAGGGATAAGCTGTTTTGCCTGTTCGTACAGCGCTTTGGTCTTAGGTCCTTGCATACTCATACAGTCAACTCCGTGAATGGTTCGTTCCCCCGCGGCGTCACAAGGGGCGAATCCGCGGAGGATTCGGTCAGGGTGTATCGTCAAGAATTTCGAATCATCGGGTCGAGGGTGCTGCCATCGGGACGTGTGAGCGGGGCAGGAAAACCGCGCTCTCGTCCGACCGCAGACCTCAACCCGAGGCCGGGACGATTTCGCCCTCCTCGACGATGGTCTCTTCGACGGTGATGCCCCTCCGGGCCAGTTCCGTGAAGAAAGGTAGCGTGGGCAGTGCCTGCTCGGGTGGCAAGACCCCCTTGCCCGTACCCTGGCCCGAGGCGATGAGCTGGGCACCGATGGAGAGAGGAATGCCGACGTTCTTGAAATAGGCAGCGGGTCCACCCCAATTCTCCTGAGGCGGGTGATGGTTGCGGTAGATGCAGCGGGTCTTGCGGCCACGGCGCCGGCCTGTCACCTCCACCACCAGGCCGTAGGCCCAGATGGGGTTCTCGCGTGACGTTGGACTGCCGGCAAGGAGCCTGGCAACCAGCTCGATGGCGGGGTATTGTTTATCGCCGAGGGACACCGGTCGTGAGGAAAGCAGCCCCCCGCGCATCAGCGCAGCCATGAGCGCCATGACATGTGGCGGAAAACAACCGCGCACCGCGGCGCGACGCAGACCGGGGAAGGACCGGGGCAGGGTATTGGCCTCGTCGTGAGGCACGTAGTACACCTTCTGCTCGCCGATCTGGTCGTGAAAGCGAACCGTAATCTCCCCCGAGAGAGGCGGGGCGGGATGCCAGCGTCCGTCTTCGAAATAGACTTCTGTCCTGTCGCCCTCCTCGGGGTTGAACTCCCACAGCGTCGTGGCCAGCAATCCCGGTGCAGGCGCCAGACAACGGAACGCCGCGAAGTAGATGTCCACCTCCTCCAGCGAATCAAGCTGCTCCGAGGCCCGGCGCACCATCATGTTGGTGATGCCGGGAGTGGCTCCGACGCCGGGCACAAACAGGATATCCTTGTCCTGCGCCTGTTCGTGCAGCGCGAACTGAGCATCCTCGCTGGACAGGTCCAGGCCGCTCACGCCCACCTCGACGCAGGCGCGATTGACGGCCAGGTCGTAGCGGTACGGCAGACCGTTCACCACCACGTCGAAGCCGTCAAACAGGTCACACATGGCCTTTTCGTCGTTGGCGTCGAAGAAGATGGGCTTGATACGGGGATCGTCCAGGGATTCCACAAGAGCCGTTACCGCGTCCAGGTCGTAGTCCGCGGCAATGATCTCGTCAAAGCTGCTGAACCGTGACAGATCGCGGGTCGTTTCGCTGCAGACGGCGCCGGCGGCGCCGAGGACAAGTGCACGCATGATGGCTTGCTGATGTCGGTCGGTGATGGGTCTCATGCTGGCGCCGTTAGCGCCACTTCAATAGGGATACCAGTAATCTTTCAAGCCGCCCTCGATGTCCCAATGCACATGCTTGACCTCGCGGAATTCGTCGAAACCTTCCTGGCCCAGTTCTCTCCCCCCTCCCGTCATCTTCATCCCACCAAAGGGACCGGCGTAATTGTCGGTGAGAGGGTCGTTGATCCAGATGGTTCCCGCCTTGACGTTCTCGAAAAAGCGCTTGACCAGGCGCGCATCGTGGGACATGAGCGATGCGCCCAGGCCGTACTGCGAATCATTGCACAGGCGGATGGCTTCATCGAAATCGCGGTAGGGCATGATGGGGATGGTGGGACCGAAGGTCTCTTCGCGCATGATCAGCATGCTGTGGTCGGCATTGACCAGAACGGTGGGCTCGAAGAAGTAGCCGCGTTCGAACCGGTGCGGACGTCTCCCGCCGACGAGAATGCGCGCCCCCCTGTCCACGGCATCCCGGATATGTGCTTCCACCTTCTCGCGGAAGCGGCCGTCGATCATGGGGCCAATATCGGTATCCTCGTCCAGCCCGTTCCCCAGACGCAGATCACCCACGAAAGAGGCCAGCTCTTCCGAGAAAGGCCCGTACATGCTCTCGTGCACATAGACACGCTCGGTGCTGGTGCAGACCTGGCCGGCGTTGAGGAGGGCTGCGTAGGCCAGGGCTCGCACCGCCGTGTCCATTTCCGCCCTCATGTCGGGGCCGATGACCATGGGGTCCTTCCCGCCCAGTTCCAGATGCAGCTTCTTCATCATCGGTGCCGCAATGCTGGCGATGTGTTGCCCGGTCTTTACCGAACCGGTGAAGGCAATGACCCGGACATCGGGGTGCCGGACGAGAGGTTCGCCCACCTCGCGACCATAGCCCGTCACGATATTGACCACACCCGGCGGCAGACCATCGAAGGCGAGTTCTGCCAGCCTCAACGTGCTGAGCGGGGTCAGCTCTGAGGGCTTGATGACCACGGTATTGCCGGCAGCCAGAGCGGGGGCAACCTTCCAGGCCATGAGCAACAGGGGGTAGTTCCAGGGCAGGATACAGGCCACCACACCATAGGGCTCCTTGATCACGAAGTTGATCTGCCCCGGATCGCCGGGAGGAATGAAGCGGCCCTGGTCGTGGCGCGCCAGTTCGGCGTAGTAGTGGAAGGTGTTCAGGGTCCAGTCCAGTTCTTCTTCGTTCTCCGGCAAGGGCTTGCCCTCTTCCTGGGTCAGCAGCACGGCCAGATCATCGAAATTCGCCTCGATCTTGTTGGCGACCTCGTGCAAAAGGGTAGCGCGCTCCCAGGCCGGTGTGGTGCGCCATTCCGCGAAGGCATCGAGGGCGGCTCGCACGGCGTCCTCGGCATCCTCGCCCCCTCCACGCGGGACCTCGCCCAGCTCCTCTTCCGTAGCCGGGTCGATCACCGGGATACTCTCCACCGCGTGGCCCTGCGTAAATTCGCCGTTGATCAGCATGTCGCTCATGGTCTTGCACTCCTGGGCGCAGGCTGCAGGCCCGGCGAGAAAGCGAGAGCCTGCAGTCTGCGCAGCGAGAAAGGAGCAGGCCGGTTCAGGAGGACTTTACCTCATCCCACAGCCGCTGGTACAGAGATTCCATCTCACCCACCGGCTCGATGTACTGGAGCTTTTCCAGGACCTCGGGCGGTGGATAGATGGTGGGATCGCCGAGGAATTCCTCACCCAGGATCTCTTCCGCAGCGGCGTTGGGGCTGGCGTAGTAGTTGTACTCGGAGAGTTGGGCACCTACTTCCGGCTCCAGCAGGTAGTTGATGAACATCTCGGCTGCGAGCTTCTGCTCGGGTGTGGCTGTGGCCGGGATACAAATGTTGTCTACCCAGACCACGCCGCCCTCTTCGGGCACAACATAGGCCACGTTCTCGTTGTCTTCCTGGGCCACCAAGAAGTCACCGTTCCAGCCGTGAGCCATCACGTTTTCACCCGAGGCAACCAGATCCTCGAAGGTGTCGGAATCGTAGCCCGAGAGGCCGGGCTTGGCGCGAATGAGCACCTCCTTGGCCTCCTGGAGCTGCTTCTCATCGGTGGTGTTGATGTCGTAACCCAGATAGGTCAGGGCGGCGGCAAAGGACTCGCGCGGGTCGTCGAGCATGGTGGTGCGGCCATACCAGGGGGTGTTGGGATCGGGCTCGAAGATGGCCGCCCAGCTGGTAGGCGCGTCGATGACGGCCGAGTCGTAGCCGATGCCCGTGGTCCCCCATTGGTAGGGCACGCAGTAGACATTGCCCGGATCATACGGCACGTTGCGGAAGCGCTCGGACAGATTGACCAGGTTGGGGATGTTGTCGTGATCGAGCTTGTGCAACATGCCCTCCTCGATCATGATGGCTACGGTGTAGTCGGAAGGTACGATCAAGGCGTAGCCCGAAGCGCCTCCTTGCAGCTTGGCCAGCATCTCCTCGTTACTGGAAAAGTTGTCTTCCAGCACGTCGATGCCGGTCAATTCCTTGAACTGGGTGTAGATCTCGGGATCGATGTATTCGCTCCAGTTGTAGAGGACGATCTCAGAGGCAGGCTGGACTTCGGGGGCAGCGGGGGGCTGCTCGGCGGCGGCAGGTTGCTCGGGCTGAGCCGGCGCCGGGGCAGGCGCGGGAGGTGGGGCGCAGGCCACCGCCACCAAGACTACGGCGACCAGCATGACGAACAAGAGCGAGCGACTCATAGGACACCTCCTGAAGGTGGGACGGAAGGGTTGAGGAACCGACAGCGAATGGCGGCTCGGCTACATGCCGAATTGGATGGTCTCCTCCTCGTCACCTGCACGGGTGCGCAAGAGGATGGAGATGAAGATGAGGGCTAGAGAGAAGAGTAGCATCAGCGTGGAGACGGCATTGATCTTGGGCGTCACACCCTTCTTGATCATGCCGAACACCCGCACCGGCAGGGTGTTAAATCCCGCACCGCTGGTGAAGAAAGTGATGACGAAGTCATCCAAAGACAGGGTAAAGGCCAGCAAAGCGCCACCCAGGATGCCGGGCATGAGCATGGGCAACGTCACGCGGCGGAAGGTCTGCCAGGTGTTGGCGTAGAGATCCTGGGCTGCTTCCTCCAGGGTACGATCCATGTTGGCCAGCCGCGCGCGCACGACCACCGCCACAAAGGAGATGTTGAAGGCAACATGGCCGATGATGACCGAGTAGGGCACGGCCAGGCGGTTACCCAGGAATTGCACGCGCCAGGGCTCGAAACCGATGCCGCTGACATTGAAGAAGATGAGCAGCATGATGGCCATGGCAATATCGGGGATGATGATGGGCAGATAGAGGATGGAGTCCACTGCGAGTTTGCCCCTGAACGAGTAGCGCTCCAGGCCCATGGCAGCAAGGGTACCCATCACCGTCGAGATGGCCGTGGACACGATGGCCACGAACAGGCTGTTCCACAGGGACAGGATGATCTGGCGATCGGCCAGCATCTCTCGATACCAGTCGATGGTAAAGCCGGCCCACTTGGCGGTCGAGCGCGAGTCATTGAAGGAGAAGATCACGACGATGATGATGGGCAGGTAGAGGAAGAGATAGCCCACAATGCCGTAGCCCGAGAGCAACCAGGAGCCCAGGGCCAAACGACGGGGCTGGGGACGTGCTCGTTCTTGAGTAGCGGTCAAGGTCTCCGTCGTCATACCCCACCTCCTTCCCGCAAGGCCGAGCGGAAGTAGATGAGCGTACCCAATAGCATGACCAGCATCATGAGGGTGGAGAGGGCGGACCCAAAGGGCCAGTCATGGGCGGCCAAGAACTGGTTGCTGATGATATTGCCGATCATCAGCGACTTGCCGCCGCCCAGAATGGCCGGTGTAACGAATGAACCGATGGCGGGTATGAACACCAACATCGAACCGGCCACCACACCGGGCAGTGACAGCGGCCAGATCACCCGCAGAAAGACGTGACGGTTCGTGGCATACAGATCCTGCGCCGCCTCGATCAGACTCTTGTCGAGCCGTTCCAGAGCAGCGTAGATAGGCAACACCATCACCGGCAACCAGCCGTATACCAGTCCCAGGATGATGGCGAAATCGTTGGCAAACAGGGGCAGCGGCTTCTTGATCACCCCCAGCGACATCAGCGAAACGTTGATCAACCCCGTGTTCGTGCGGAGCAGCGTCAGCCAGGCATAGGTGCGGATGAGGAAGTTCGTCCAGAAGGGGATCATCAACGCCAGCATCAGTAGATTGCGCTGGCCCGGCGGCCGCGTGGTAATCCAGTAGGCCAGGGGGTAGCCCAGGACCAGGCAGATGAGAGTCGTTACCACGGCGATATAGATGGACCGCAGGAATGTGCTGAAATAGAGGGGATCCAGGGCACGCTGGAAATTCTCCGGATTGAACTGCCAGACCACGCCCCCGTACTTCCCGCGGGTCAGAAAGCTGTAGATGAGCACGATGAACAAGGGCGCCACGAAGAACACCAGCAGGAACACCAGCGAAGGCATGATCAGGGCCCAGGCTCGGGCAGCAGGATTGCGGCGCAGCAGTTCTTGCATGACCCTACTCCTTGCTCAAGACCCGAGCGTGCGCGGCGTCCCACTGGGCATAGGTGGTTTCACCCACCTCCCAGGGCTCCTCCTCCACATAGAAGTTCTGCAGGCGAGCCACGATGGTATCCCCGTTCCGCAGCCTTACCGTGTGATGCGTGTCGGTCCCTACATAGACCAGGCGCTCGACCGTGCCCTGCACGCGGGCCGTGGTGGCATTCGGCGGCGATAGCTCACGTTCCTCGTAGAGGTTGATCTTCTCCGGGCGGATGGAGAGCATTGCTTCCTGCCCCACCCGCAGGTGCTCCTCGGCCCAACCCGCCGGCAACCTCGTGCCGTCGCCCAGCTCCACCACGATATCCGGGTGCAACTGCACGATCTTCACCGGCAGGAAATTGGTCTCGCCGATAAAATCCGCCACGAAACGATGCTTGGGATTCTCATACAGCTCGGCCGGAGCATCGATCTGCAACACCTTCCCCTCATTCATCACCGCGATCCGGTCCGACATGGTCAAGGCTTCCTCCTGATCGTGTGTCACATAGATGAAGGTAATGCCGACATGTTCCTGCAACGATTTCAGCTCCAGTTGCATCGCCTTGCGCAGCTTCAGATCCAGCGCGCCCAGGGGCTCATCCAGCAGCAGCACCTTGGGCCGGTTGACCAGCGCGCGCGCCAGGGCCACACGCTGTTGCTGTCCGCCCGAGAGTTGTTTCGGCCGCCGCTTCTCCATCCCCTGCAGGTGTACCATCTCCAGGGCTTCCCCTACCCTACGCCTGATCTCGGCCCGGTCGATCTTCTGCATTTGCAGGCCAAAGGCCACGTTCTCGTACACCGTCATGTGGGGAAACAAGGCGTACTGCTGGAACACCGTATTGACCGGCCGCCGGAAGGGAGGCCGAAAGCCTTGCGTTTCGCCGCCGATGCGTATCTCGCCCGACGTGGGCATCTCGAAACCCGCTATCAGCCGCAGTGTGGTCGTCTTCCCGCAACCACTCGGGCCCAGGAGCGAGAAGAACTCCCCGTCCTGAATCTGGATGGAAACATGATCGACGGCCGTTACTTCGCCAAAGGTCTTGACAACATCACAGAGTTCAACTGCCGGAGTCGAGTCCATGCCTGGTTGTTGCATCCTTTGCAATGGTGGTGGAGTCGGTGAGTTCAGCGCGGGGTCATTCCTTGCTCGGACACTACGCGGTGCAGATCGGGATGTGTCGGCTTGGCGCCTAGCGCCATCTTGTAGGTACCCAGGATCAAAAACGTGTGGGTGCGATATACGCCCGGCACCTTGCGCAGTTTCTGGTTGAGAAAGGTCGCCAGATGCTCGCGATCTCGACACATCACCTCTACCATGAAATCGTACTCCCCCGAAACCATGACAAGATAGCTGACCTCGGGAAAAGTGGCGATCTGCGCCCCAACCTCGTCCATGTCGGCGCCCTCGATGGCCACGCCGATGATGGCCGGCGCATCGTAGCCCAACTGGTAGGGATCCACCATGCCCACCACCTGCAGGATCTGTTCCTCGATCAGGCGGGTCACCCGATTGCGGACCGTACCTTCGGACACGCCGACCTTCTTGGCGATTTCGGTGAAAGGTTTGCGGCCATCGCGCTGCAGTTCGCCGATGATGGCGAGATCGAGTTCGTCCATGAGCAAGTCTCACTGCGTTATTCGTAAGAGTGACGAAGTCTACCACGATTTTCGCAGCAAATACAAATTTAGGTTAT
>RFJM01000176.1 GCA_003694905.1 Caldilineae bacterium | reverse complement strand
GCCGGAAGTGATGGCGACTCACAAGCTTGAGGGGGAAGTGATGCCCGGTGCCGTAGCCGCCGGCGCCTTAGTGTGTGTGCCTCTGTCGGCGGACGAGGAGGCTGCTGCATCTGTGGTGGCATGGGACCTGAAGCAGAAGCGCGAGCGCTGGCGCCATACCACGCCCGAGGCAGTTATCAACCCGCCGCTGGTTCAGGCCGATAGCCTGGTCCTTGTTGTCACGCAGAGCCGCGACCCTCTGGGCAAGAAGGCAACGCTTTGCGCACTGGGGCAGGAAGAGGGTGAGCCGGTGTGGTGCTGGTCCTCAGGTATGCGCGCGCTCTCGGCGCCATGCCCGGTCGGGGAACGCGTCTGGTTGGTGGGTGACAGGAATACACTCTGGTCGGTCGGTCTCAAAGATGGCGAAGTCTCAGGGCCTGTCGAAATCCAGGACCTGGCGCGCCATATCGCGGCACCGGCCGCGGCCGCTGGACATCTGTTCATTCCCGCGCGCAACGGGCAACTCGTGGCACTTGATCTCGAATCACGGCAGGTGGTATGGCGCTATCGCCATCAAAGTCGTAGCTGGTCTGGCACACCGATAGTGGTGGGAGCCACCGTCATCACCCCTTTTACCGACGGTCATGTGATCGCGCTCGATCTGGATACCGGGGCCTTGCGCTGGCAACAGCGGTTGCACGCGCAGGTGCCTGCGCTTGCCGGCGATGGGGACCGCGTTTTCGCCGGCTATCATCGCGGCGTAGTTGCCCTGAACGCGGAGGACGGCAAGGTCTTGTGGGAAATGCCCAGCGAACGGCGTGTTTCGGCCCCGCCGACCGTCTACGGGGACATGGTGCTCGTGGCCGGTCATGACCATCTGGTACGAGGGCTTCGTGCGAGCGATGGTGAAGAACTGTGGCGCTGGCAAGGAGACAGGCGTTTCGAAACGCCGCCCCTGCTTACCCCCGAGGGGCTGGCATTGCTCGATGCCGGCGACAAGCTAACCGTGTTGCGTGTACCCCTGTCCAGCCTGCCGCCACCGGAAGCGCTGACCGCGAAGCCCTGGCGGGTAGAGGCAACACAGCTGGCCAGGGCTGGTAAGGTGCGCGAGGCCGCTGCTATGCTCGAGGAAAAGGGCGATTTCTTCGCCGCAGCCGAGCTTTGGGCGGCAGCCGGCGAGGAGGATCGGGCGGTGCCGCTGTGTGAGCAGGCCGACACGGAATTGGGTTGGCAAAAGGCAGCGGCTATCTACCGGCGCCGCGATGACGTGGTCGCCATGGCGATAGCTCTGCAACGCCTGGCCGAACTCAGGGACGATGCGGATGCCTGGGATGCTGCCAGACGCGCGTACCAGGAAGCAGGTATGCGGAAAGAAGCAGCGGCCTGCTGGCGTGAGATCTGTCGCCTGCGCAAGTACCCCTTCATCCGTATCGAGGTCGAGCCGGACGCCGGCTTCGTTAAGGGCCAGTACAACACCATCCGCCTGAAGGTGACCAACGAAGGCTATGGCGTAGCCTACATGCTCAGCGCTCGCGCCAGTGGTCCCTTTGGTGGCGAGGACATGCAGAGCCAGGCCATCGGCAATCTGGCGCCGGGTCACAGCACCGAGCTGGAACTGGCCTTGATCCCCGAGGTGGCCGGCCGTGTGCCCCTCCATCTGGAGGTCAGCTTCTTGCTACAACGTAACGGTGAGCTACACACGGTCTCGGCGCGAGAAATCGTCCCCGTGGCCTCCACGGCTGCTCTCTCGCAACCGGCTGCCGAATTGCGCGAGACTTACAACGCCGCTTTCGATGTCGCCTCGCGAGAGGACTTCCGTCGTTCCAGCAACGACATCATGGCCAGTTACCGCCGCCAACTGGAGGACATCGGCGAACGTCTGGCCGCTTATCGGGAGTATCAGGCCCGCTATGGTATGCTGGCGCCGCCCGAAATCGGTCTGGAGATCCGGCGCATGGAAGAGGAGAAAGTCGTGCTCGAGCGGAAACTGGATGCTCTGCTGGCCGAGACAGGTAGTGCCTCGGGCTGAGGTGCGGTCGGCGCGGAGGGAGTGGCGCAGCGCTCAGTCTGGCACCAGAGGAGCCAGACGTGCCCGCGTGAGTCGCAGGAAATCGTCAGGGGCAAGAAGTACCTGGACACCTCGTTCCCCCGCACTCATGGCGATGATATCGAATTGCTCGGCACTATCGTCGAGGAAAACGCGAAACCCTTTGTTCAATAGGGCCAGAGCACTGATGCCTCCCTTCTGCAAACCCGTCCAGCGCTCAGCATCGGCCTGAGTAGCCATGCGGACCTTTTTTACGCCCGCGGCCCCGGCGAGCGCTTTCAGGTCCAGCTCGCGATCGGCGGGGATAACCGCCAACAAGGGCCGTCCTTTGTCGGTTTGGACGACCAGGGTCTTGAAGACCTGTTGAGCGGGCATGCCAATGGCTTCCGCCACTTCGGTTGCGCTGACGTAGCGGTCGGGATCGTAGGTCCTGGCTTCGTAACGCACTTTCTTGCCTTCGAGCAGCCGCATGGCCAACGTCTTGTGCGAAGAACTCTTCTTCTTTGCCATATTCTGTATTGGGCGTCCGGGAGTGGAAGGCCGGGGCTCAGGCAGGGGTAGCAGGCGAATGGGCAAGAGAGGACGCAGAGCTCTGGCGAATCCAATTCTTGCTACGACAGCAGGTCCTCCAGAGGGGTGTGGGGCAGGCCAAAGGTTTCGGCAACGGCGGGATAGACGATGTGCCCGCGATAAGTGTTGACGCCTCGGGCCAGGGAGGGGTCGCGGCGGACCGCGGTTTCGGCACCCAGGTCTGCCAGCCGGTTGATGTAGGGAAGGGTGGCATTGCCCAGGGCATAGGTACTGGTACGCGGCACCGCGCCGGGCATGTTGGATACGCAGTAGTGGACCACGCCGTCCACCAGGAAAGTCGGGTTTGAATGGGTGGTAGGATGAGATGTCTCGATACACCCGCCCTGATCAACGGCAACATCGATGACCACACTGCCCGGATTCATGGTGCTGATCATCTCACGGGTGACCAGGGTTGGGGCTTTGGCTCCCTTCACCAATACGGCACCGATGAGCAGATCCGCCCGTTTGACAGCCTCTGCCACGTTCACCGGATTCGAGCTCAAGGTAGTCAGCCGTCCCGGCAATACTTCGCTGAGATAGCGCAGACGATCCAGATTGATGTCGATGATGACGACATTGGCCCCCATGCCCAGCGCCACCTGGGCCGCATTGGTGCCGACAACGCCGCCGCCGATGATGACCACATCGCAGGCGCGCACACCGGGCACACCCCCCAGCAGCTTGCCGCGACCGCCGTTCATCTTCTCCAGGTAATGCGCTCCTACCTGGACGGCCATGCGGCCCGCCACCTCACTCATCGGCGTGAGCAGAGGCAGGTGACCATTGGGCAATTCCACGGTTTCGTAGGCGATGCCCGTGACCCCGCTCTCCATCATGGTGCGTGTCAGGCGTTCATCCGCGGCCAGATGCAGGTACGTGAACAGCACCAGGT
>RFJM01000175.1 GCA_003694905.1 Caldilineae bacterium | reverse complement strand
TCTTTGTCCAGGATGCCGTCGCCATCGCTGTCGGTCCAGCCGGCCTCGGCCAGCAAGGACAATGCCTTCTCGGGGTCGTAGGGATAGGGTTCCAGGTCGGGGTTGGCAAAGTTGTTGAAAGGAGACAGGGGGCCGGCCAGTTTGACCGCACGGCCGCCGTAGAGTTCTTCCACGATCAGGTCTTTGTCGACTGCGTAGTTCATGGCCAGGCGCACGCGAATGTCGTCGAAGGGCGGCTTGCTCACGTTCATCTCCATCCACTTGGGCAGGGTGCTGGGCGCGCTCTTGACGACGATGCCGGGCGTCTGCTCCAGCGTCTCCACCAGGGCGGGCGGTACGGCCTGGATGATGTCTACCTCGTTGGCCAGCAGTGCAGCCACGCGGGTCGAGGCCTCGGGGATCACGCGGAAGATGGCTTTGGGTACGCAGGCCGGGCCGACAGGCGGAAGGTCGGGGGCGCCACCCCAGTAGTCGTCGAAGCGTTCCATGACGATCTGGTCATCGAGCTGGCCCTCGACGAATTTGAAGGGCCCGGTGCCGATGGGATGTTCGATGAAGCCCTTGGTGCCGACTTCCTCGATATAGTGTTTGGGCACGATCTGCTGGTGGACCAGCATTTGCATGGCCACCGGCCAGGGTCCCGAGAAGTGCATGCGCACCGTGTAATCATCGACTTTCTCGATGGATTCCAGGGGCGCGATCAGGCCCTTGCGCGGGGATGTGTGGGGTTCGGGATACTCGATGGCGTTTTCGTTGATGATGCGTTCGAAGGTGAAGACAACGTCATCGGCCGTCATCTCCACCCCATCGTGGAACAGAACCCCCTGCCGTAGCTTGACCTCAAGGGTGGTATCGTCGATCCACTCCAACGACTCGGCGAGTTCCAGGTGGACGCCGCTGCGGGTGTCACGGGTCACCAGCCCGTCGAACATGTTGCGGATCACGGTCTCGGACTGGCGGCTGCGGTGATCGGCCGGGTCCAGGGAGGTGGGAGCACCCGCCAGGCCCACGATGATGGTCTGGCGACCGGGGGCCGGCGTGGGGGTGACCTCGACGATCTTCTCCTTCTCGACGATGACGGTCTCCTTGACCACCTGCGCGGGAGCGGGCGCGCAGGCGTTCAGAGCCAGCAGGACGCCGAGAACAACCACGAGTAGCACGAGTCGATAGGTTCGCATAAGCTCCTCCTATGAGTGTGAGTCGGGACGGTTGAAGAATCCGGTCAGGATGGTTTGCTGAAAGGGCAATCGCTTGCTGAGACACCTCCTCTCCGGTCAGGCCGGAATCTGTTGGTGGCCGGAGTAGCTCCGGGGGCCATGCTGCTCCGGCCATAGGGGACGGCTACGCAAATGACGGGGATGATGGGAGTACATGCCCGGCAAGGGACAGGAATCAACGAGGGGCAGTCGCGGCCTGACGCAACACCTGGGACGGGCTTTCAAGCTTGCGTAGGTTGCGTTTCATGACCCGCAACGCACGCTCCGGCTCCAGGCGACCGTAGAGCCCACCCAGGATGCTGATGAGATAACTGGCGTCCATCAGCACCTCTCCCTGCGGCCGCAGGATGTGAGGCTCCTCGGGGTTGTAGAGGGCGCCGCTGGCGATGAGCCGCAGGTCGTCCAGATAGCCCGGCTCCTGATCCCGGCACTTGTGGTAGATCGTACCGCCGATAAGCAGGAGGGTGGTGGGCTGGTTGAAGAAGTTGACTCCGTACTGCAGGAAGTAGGTGTCGGTCTCCTGCACCCGGCCCACATGCTTCGCCGTGGTCACGGCCATGATCTCGCGTGCCAGATAAGAGCGCACGGCATTTTCCACAGGTCCGATCGCGTTCTGGTGGGGGTTGGCGCTGATCCAGCTCAGGTAGCGGTCCAGGTCGATGCTGATGCGCTCACCTCGTCGCCTGCAGAAGCGGCCGAGCTGGTCCTGGCCGGGACGGTAGTCCGGGAAGCGCGTGGTCAGGAACTGAGAGAGCCGCCACTGCAGGTTGCCGCTCTGGAATTGGGGTAGCTCCTTCAGGTTCTCGGCGTTGTAGCTGAGTCCGAATTTGCCCTCGACGCGGCGATAAGCCAGGGGTGTGTTGGGGGTTTTGAGGATGGTACGTTTGACCTTTTTCTTGCGGTCCTCACCAGGGTAGAGGTAAAGGGGATTGTCGTGCACCATGGAATAGAAGTCGGTGGTGGCGCCGCCGATATCCAGTGCCAGGATGTTGCCGATGCCGGGCTCATCGCCATAGCCGTGGGAAAGGAGCTGGACACCTCGGAAGCAGGCCCGCGGGGTGGGAATGAAGGGCGCGTCCATGAATTCCTCTACCACGTCGAAGCCCTTGCCGCGGATGATCACGGTCTGGAAGAGTTCGCGAATGGCTTCGTTGACAACTTCGATGTGGAACTCGTTGATCTCGGGCATGACGTTGGGCGAGATGCGATAGTCCACGCCGTTGTCCGCCATGATGCGCTCGATCTCGGCGCGGATGTCCTGGTTGCCGGCATAGATGAAAGGCACGCCGTAATCGGTGTAGGTGGCGTACTTGGCATGCTCGGCCAGGACGCGGGCGTTGTGCAGGGCGGTTTCTGTATCGCCGCCAAAGTCGGTCCCGCCCGCGATCAGGACGATCTCGGGCTGATCCTTTTCGAAGATGGCGCGGGCCTGCTCGGGACTCAGTTTGCCCTCGTAGGTGCCCACCAGCTTGGCACCCGCGGTCAGGGCTGCGAGTTCGGCCGCGAACCCGCTTTCCGCTTTGCTGAGGGATACGGTCACCATCTTCAGGCCGCCTTTGGCGCTGGAACAAGGCAAGCGGACCTCGAACTGACTCATGGCCCGGCGCAGGGGCTCCCAATCATAGCGGGTGGTGCCGTTGCTCTGGCGGCGACAGGCAGCCAGCACCCCCATGCCGTCGGCCAGGCCCACGCGGATATCGTCCACCGTCGTGGGAACATAACGAAGGGTGAAGCTCTCATCTCCGGGATCAAAGATCCCTACCTTGGTGTAGGTGCTCCCGAAGTCCACCACCAACACCTTGCCCTGGATGGCACGGCTGATTCCCACTTCCTTGCGATATCGCGCGACGGCCTCTTCGGTCATGTTGTCCTCTTCGCCCTGGTCGGTGATGAGCACCTCCTCGTCGGCCTGGCTGATGCTCTTGTCAAAATACCAGGGGAAGCGATTGCGCACCAGATCCACTCTCTCGAATTCGCTCTGGACCGGGATGCCGTTCCATTCATAGCAGCGACACATGCCGTCGACGACATGGGTGCGGCAGGCCCCCACCAGTTCGTAACGGCGGTCGATGACGGTGATGTGTGGCGCCTGGAAAAGCCCAACCTGCAGGGCGAGATCCAGGGTGTCAGGACTGATGAGGCCGCACTCACCGCTGGGATAGTTGGCTTCGTCGATCAGGCTCAATAGCATGGTCTCGAAGTTGCGACCGCCGTCTCCTTCCTCGGGTGGCCGCGCCCAGTCCCAGAAGTTGTCCACGGTCACTTCCCCTTCGTAGCCTCCCATCAGCGCCAGGTGGAGCAGGTTGTACATGGCGCCCTGCTGCAACTCCAGCTTGCGGTTGGCCAGCTTGGGGTCAGCCCAGATGTTGGGTACACCCCCTTTGGCGAAATCCCAGCATACCTGCTTGACGATCTCGCAGGATTCGATGATATCGTCCGCCGTGGCCTCATGGTGGGCTTCGGAGTGCGTGACCACGTGCAGGATGTCGGGCTCCATGTAGAGCTGGGTGTAGATGCCAAAGGCCAGGTGTCCTTTGGCCTGATTCAGGTTGGGCGGGAAGCTGGGCAGGCCGCTACGGCACTGGCGGATGACCCGATAGTCGAAATGCTTTTCCAGGGGGGCGATGAGATCGCAGGCGGCTTTCATCTTGGCCAGGTCATCCAGGGCGCTGATGCTGGGGGGCAGCTCGAACATCTGCTGCATGACGTAGTGTTTGATCCCCAGCTTGAGGGCGATCACCGCCACCAGCACATGATCGGTGACCTGCATGTCGTCGGAAGCATAGCGCAGCCCCCACTGGTGCGGGTCGTTGATTTCCAGGGGTTTGCCGCGTTCGGCCCACCAGCGTATGGTGTTGTAGTGTTCGTCAAAGCTATCGCGGATGCTGATAGGCCCCCGGCCGTCGATCTGGTTGTAGAAGAAAATGGGCACGGCCGGGAAGGCCATGTTGAGATGCTCCTCCCATAGCTTGGCCAGTTCCACCAGTTCGTCGGTGCCGGTGTAGATGCGGGTAAGGGGGTAGTTCCCGCGGCGGGTGGCGGCTTTCAGCCGTTTCAGGTCTTCGATGGTGCGGATGATGTCGTCGACGGACACGGTGTCGCCGACGTAGACGAAGTCGGTCGAGCCGGTGAACGCGATCTGGTAGGGCTTGCCGCGCACCGCGGCCTGCATGGCCAGGGT
>RFJM01000174.1 GCA_003694905.1 Caldilineae bacterium | reverse complement strand
TGGCCCATGAGTTCGCGAAGGGCATAGATGTTCATCCCGGCGCGTAGCGACCAGATGGCGAAGGTACGGCGGAAGGTGTGGGGGTTGTGGTGTCTGACACCGGCGCGCAGTCCTATGCGGCGGAGGGCAAGGCGTATACCGCTTGTACCAAGTCTGCGTCCTTCCTGCGGGCGGTGGAGGGATACCCACAGGGGGGAGTCGGGGGTCACGAGGTCTTGGCGCCGGCGCAGGTAGCGGCGCAGGACGCGCAGGGCGCCATGTCCCAGGTAGACGATTCGGGTCTTGCCACCCTTGGTTTTGCGGAGGGTCACGGCACCCGTGCTCATGTCCACGTCACCGACGTTCAGGGCTGCGAATTCAGAGAGGCGGGCGCCTGTGTCGACAAGGCAGAGAATCATGGCCTTGTCGCGTTCGATGTCGGCGGCGTCCAGGAGGTCTTTCACCTCATGCACGCTCAGGCCAAGAGGTGGGATTTTGGGAACCTTGGGCATCTTCACGCGTTGCATGGGACTTTCGGAGATGGCGCCTTCGGCGGTGAGGAAGTAGAACCAGGCGCGGAGGGCGCGCGCATAGGCGTGTTGTCCTCCGGGGGAGTGTCCCTGTTCTTGCAGCCACACCAGGAAGGCGCGGAGGCGGGCGGTGGTGATGTCGGCGAGGGTGAGGCAGTCGCGCTCTTCGCACCACTTCAGGAACCGCGAAAGTTTTTGTTGGTAGAATTCGACGGTTCGCGGGCTGAGGCGACGGGCGCGGCAGTCCAACACAAAGGCGTCGAGGGCCTGTGTGAGGGTTAAGGGTTTGGCGTGTGTCCGCGTCTCTTTGCTCAAGGTGGCGTATTGGGAGGGTGGCGCCAAACCACAAGATGTAGTGTTTTTCCCTGAGTCACACCCAACATGTTGTGTAGCAGGCACCCCAGGCAGGATTCGAACCTGCGACCATCGGATTAGAAGTCCGGTGCTCTGTCCACTGAGCTACTGGGGCTGGAGACCTACTTGGATTGTAGTCCTACGCCGCGCTGCTGTCAATCCCCCGTGCTGGCAAGACGCGGGTCTGCGCATCCGGCTCCCGGCCTGCCGAAGCACCGGCAGGCACCCCTTCCGGCCTGTGGGGTGTCGTGTTGGCGGGCGTTCGCACCCGTCCGCCATCCCATGCCCCTCCGCGCTTTGGGTTCCGCAGTCATGCGATGATAGAATGACGGCTGCCAGGCAACCGGCATCTTGCTCTGGACACCCCGGCTATGGCGCCCGGCGCCGCCCGCACACCGACCCATGAAGCGAAAAGTACGAGTCCTGATCGCCAAACCAGGCCTGGATGGCCATGACCGCGGAGCTAAGGTCGTCGCCCGCGCCCTGCGCGATGCCGGCTTCGAAGTCGTCTACACCGGCATCCGCCAGACGCCCGACATGATCGCCGAAGCCGCACTGCAGGAAGATGTGGATGTGGTCGGGCTCAGCATCCTCTCGGGAGCACACATGGCCCTCGCGCCCAGAGTATTGGAGGCCCTCGAACGGGTGGGGATGGGGGATGTGCTGGTGCTCATCGGCGGTATCATCCCCGATGACGATATCCCCAAACTTCACGAGATGGGCATTCGGGGCGTCTTCGGCCCCGGAACCCCTACCAGTGAAATCATCGACTTTATCCGGTCGGAACTGGGCGAACCCGCCTGAAGTCCCGAACCGACCATTGAGATCGCAAGTGAGCAACGCCCCTGACGAACTCGAGACCCTGGATGGACTGGTAGCCGCGATCGGGGAGGGGAACCGACGGGCGCTGGCGCGTGCCATCTCGCATGTTGAAGACAATACGCCCCTGGCCTCACCACTGATGGCTGCCCTCTACCCGCGCGCGGGCAACGCCCATGTCATCGGCATTACCGGCGCACCGGGTACGGGCAAGTCTACCCTGGTCAACGGCCTGGCCGCGGCCTACCGCCGCCGGGAGCACCGGGTGGGCATCGTCGCCGTCGATCCCACCAGCCCCTTCAGCGGCGGAGCCCTCTTGGGCGACCGGGTACGCATGCGCGACCTGGCCGGCGATCCCGGCATCTTCATCCGCTCTATGGCGACGCGCGGGAGCCTGGGCGGCCTGGCCCAGGCCACGGCCGATGTCGTCATGCTCCTTGACGCAGCCGGTTTTGATCGCATCCTCATCGAAACCGTCGGCGTCGGCCAGAGCGAAGTCGAGATCGCCAGCACCGCCCACACCACCGTTGTGGTCGAAGCACCCGGTCTGGGCGACGAGGTTCAGGCCATCAAGGCCGGCATCCTCGAAATCGCCGATGTCTTCGCCGTGAACAAAGCCGACCGCGAGGGCGCAGAACGCACGGCCATGGCGCTCAAGATGATGCTCACTTTGGGGGGGAGCGATGCCCACCACGTCATGCACCACGGCCGCATGCTGCCCGTCGAGTTCCCCACACCCGCCACCACCAACGAAGCCTGGACACCTCCTATCATCAAGACCATCGCCATCCACAATGAGGGCATCGACACTTTGCTCGAAGCGATCGAACAGCATCGCCAATATCTCGACGGCACCGGCCTGCGCCTCCTGCGCGATCGCCAGCGCGCTGCTGCCGAACTCCGCATGATCTTGCGCGACCACCTGTTGGAACAAGTCCTGGCGCGCGTCGACAAAAAACGGCTCGGCGAGTTCGTGGATGCCGTGGCCGCACGCACGACCGACCCCTACACCGCTGCCCGCCAACTGGCGGCCACCATCTTGCCCCAAACCGAAGTCGAGGAGGAGACCCGTGTCTGAAGGACTCTATGGCGATCTCGCCGTGGTGGGCGGATCCTGCCATCCTGCCCTCACCGAGGAGATCTGTGAGTACCTGCGCGTGGTACCCACCCCCATCACCATCAGAAAATTCCCCAATCAAAACATCTTCGTGCGGCTGGAACAAAGCATCCGCGGCAAGGACGTCTTCCTCATCCAGCCTCTGGGACAGCCGGTCAACGACATGGTCATGGAGCTACTCATCACCATCGAGTGCCTGCGGAGGGACAGCGCCGGTCGCATCACCGCCGTCGTTCCCTACTATGCCTACGGCCGTACCGACAAGAAAGACCAGCCGCGCGTCCCTATCACCGCCCGGCTCCTGGCCGATCTGATCACCACGGCCGGCGCCGACCGCTTCCTCAGCATCGACCTCCATGCCGGCCAGATTCAGGGCTTCTTCACCATTCCAACCGACGAACTCTCCGCCCGCTATTCCCTGGTCAGGTACATCAAACAGCAGGGGCTAGACCGCAACAGCGTCATCGTTTCTCCCGACATCGGTGGTGTACGCCGTGCCCGCAACTTTGCCACAGACCTCAACATCCCCCTGGCCATCATCGAAAAACGGCGTAGCCCCGAAGGCGACAGCACCGAATTCCTCAATCTCATCGGCGAGGCTGACGGACACACCTGCATCCTGGTGGACGACGAGATCGACACCGCCGGCACCATCTGCAAGGCCGCAGCCTTCCTCAAAGACGCGGGCGCCAGCCGCGTCATCGCCCTGGCCACCCACCCCGTCTTCTCCGACCCGGCGGTGGAAAGGCTGGCCGCAGCACCCATCGACCAGGTCATCGTCACCAACACACTGCCCATCCCGCCCGAAAAAGCTGCGGTGATCGAGGACAAACTCACCCAACTCAGCGTCGCACCTCTGCTGGGCGAAACCATTCGCCGCATCCACCAGGGAATCAGCGTCGGCGCCATGTTTGCCGAGTAGAAAAC
>RFJM01000173.1 GCA_003694905.1 Caldilineae bacterium | reverse complement strand
GCTGAGGCGTGGGCGTGGAGGTGACGGTGGGCGTCTGCGCGGGTTGGTAGTGGCTTACCACATCGGCGATGGTGCGAGCCTGTACACCGTATCGCTGCAAGAGCTGGAACAGCGGCTCGATCTGGTCGAAATGGTTTTGAATGGTGTCGTCATTGACCACCAACCCCATGACTTGATCGGGCCCGGCGTTTTGCAGCGCGGTTTCGATGTCGGCCAGCGTGACCGCGGCGTCGCCCAGATGATCGATGGCGTAGCCGGCGTTGGTGACCACGGTTACGTTGTGGCCGTTGTAAGTGGCTTGCCAGGGGACGCTGATGAGATCGTCTTTGGAGTTTTCCTCCTGATATTTGGTCGCGTAATAGAGGACGCCGTCGGGCCAGTCGGTATCTGCATCCGACATACCCGCAGAAAGGATGGGATTGGCAGCCAGAGGATCGAGGAACGTCATCAAGGCGTCCATATCGCCTTTGTAGACGCCGGGGGTTGCATACCAGCCGTCGGTGCGGATGAGGTCGGGACGGTCGGTGTAGCCGTCAAAGAACTTGTGGGTGGGGCCGTGATGATGCAGGGCGATTTCGTGGCCGTTGGTTTCCCAGCCCTGCACCGTGGCGGTGAGGTTGCGGTCGAAGACGTACTTGGCCCAGGGTTCGGAGAATTGCAGCGAGACCTTGGCACCGTAGCTATCGGCCAGATTCATGAAGTCGACCAGCCGGGGCCAGAGGGACTGAATGCGATTGACCCGGCTGACTTCGAGATGAAATGTGACGAAGACGCCTTGGATGTCGCTGGCCTGCTCGGGACGGATCTGGTTCTCTTCTCCCGCCATGACGGCGCCCGGCAGCACCGCGATGGTCACGAGAACGAGGAGTGCGAAGCAAAGGATCGTTGTTCTCATGGGATGTATCTCCTGTCAATGGGTGCGGAGGCTTTATGGTGCTTATCTTGTCCAGCAGATGTTAGAGCGCCATGTTGCGATTGTAAAATAAGTGTTAACGCATGGCCTCTGAAGCAGTACAGGGAACCGTCCAGACATCAGGAGCGACGCCTGCCGTCACCTCGAACATCGGTTCCCGGCTGCCCGCGTTGACAGGCCTACGCACGGATGGTATCTTGTGCCGCGGGTAGTCGCCCCTGCCCCGGCATCCCTGTCTTTCTGCCTAAGTCCCATGCCCACCCCAACTCCCGAAGCGCCCGCGGGCTATCCCTTTCAGCTTGTCGATCTCCCCGGCCTGCCGCAGACCCCTACCGAAGTTGCCTTCGTGTTGATGCTGATCGTACTGGCCGCGCTGGTATTCGGGATCCAGTGGTGGCAGCACCGCCGGCGCTTTTGAGTGCGCCGGGCGCCCCCTTCTTGCTCAGGGCCACATCCGGCCCAGCACTGCCAGCAACAACAGGATGGTCCCCACAAGCAGCAAGACCACACTGGCCGAGTATAGTCCGGCCAGCAGTGCCAGCACGCCCAAGACCACAGTGAAGGGCTGCACGGCGAATTCGCGCACGCGCTGGGAGAGTGTAGGGGGCGGTACGTCGTAGCCCAGCGCCCGTAGTCTGGCTTCCACCTGGCTTAAACTCGGCTCGGTCAAGACGCTGCCGTCGGGGAAGAGCAGGGTGGGGACACTTTCATAGCCCTGATTGAGTTCGCGCAGGCGGGCACGTGCCGCGGCATCCGTGGAAATGTTGATGTAGCGGAAGGCGACGCCGGCGCGCTTGAGCAAGGCTCGCACCGGCGGAACCATGGGGCAGGTGTAGCTTCCGTAGAGCAGGATTTCTTCAGACATCGGCGATAACTTTTTTGGATGGGGCGAGTTTAGAGGGAGGGACTGAGCCGACCCCGCGCGGCGGAAGGCTGATTCAAGGGCAGATGCTCGCCAAGGGGGCGGAAGTCGAAACGGTTTAACAGAAGCGTCAGGCGCCGGCGCATCTCCGCGCCGATGTGGTAGTAGGTGATGAAGCGGTCACGTGGGGAGAGGGGAAGGCGCGGCGTCTGATCATCCAACTCCCAGGGGTGGAGGTAGACGACGACAGGGCTCCGGCGAGCCGCGCGTTTTAGCCCCAAGAGGATCAACGGCATGGGCAGAACGCGCAAGTAGAACCCGCCGCATACCGGCAAGGCGATCGGGCCGATTCGCCAGACGGTCATAGGCCATTCCCAGATGGGCGCAGCAGGGTCGTGATCGATCAGGTTGGGAGCAGGGCGATAAGGCCGGGCGGGACATCCGGGCACGCCATACAGGGGTGTGCGTATCGGAAAGACACTGGAGTCGTAGGCATAGCCGTTCCGTGCCAACACCCCCAGGGCCCAGGCCGTGGTGGGGACCAGGCTAAAGGTGGGGGCACGAAACCCGCGCGGGGTCACGCCCGGCAGGACGCGTCCCAGGGCCTCCCGAAAGCGCTCCAGCTCGATCCCAAAGTCCCGTTCGGAAAGCTCCCAGAGCGGGCGGTGGGTGTAGGTATGGCAGGCGATTTCGTGGCCTTCGCGGGCGATGCGCCGGATCAGGGCGGGATACTGCTCGATGAGCTCGCCCACGATGAAGAAGGTGGCTCTGACCTCGCGTTCGGCCAGAAGATCCAGCAGCGGCAGGGTGGCGGGCAGGACGCGGTCGTCTGCCCGGCTGCGGTCCACATGTCGGCGCAGGAGTTCCGCGTGCCAGTAGGATTCCAGGTCGATGGAAAGCGCGGCTTGCATGGAAGTGGGTGGGAT
>RFJM01000172.1 GCA_003694905.1 Caldilineae bacterium | reverse complement strand
TCGGGCCGCCTCTTTTTCCGGGGGGCGCTGCCCGCGAGCTGCCCCCAAATTGAAATACACCCTTCAAGGGGGTGCGTCTAGAACGGGGGCAGCCGGTGAATCACGAATTCGCCCGCCACTCCGGTCCCCTCCTCACAGGGGTAGCCGAGGGGGATGAGCGAAGGCAGCAGACCGTCCCGAAGATGAAACGCGCTCTGCGTCAAGATAGTGTTTTGCCACCGGAGATGGTATAATATGAGCTTACAGGATATCTGTGGAATCCCATCTCAAGGACAAACAATGCCGGTAGAGCAAACCAATCATTCCTCCTCCGACAACGGTGAACTGGAAGAATACTGGGACGGCAGGTTTGCCAGTCAGGTTCGCCCCATCAATATCGACGAGGAAATGCGAATCGCCTACCTCGATTACGCCATGAGCGTAATCGTCTCTCGGGCGCTGCCCGACGCGCGGGACGGACTCAAGCCCGTGCATCGGCGCATCCTCTACGTCATGCACGATATGGGGCTGCACTACAATCGCCCTTACCGCAAGAGCGCCCGTATCGTAGGCGAAACCCTGGGCAAGTATCACCCCCACAGCGACAGTGCCGTCTACGACGCCATGGCCCGCATGGCGCAAGACTTCAGCCTCCGCTACCCTCTGGTGGACGGGCAAGGTAACTTCGGCTCGATTGATGGCGACAGTCCGGCCGCCATGCGTTATACCGAAGCGCGACTGGCACGTATAGCCGGCGAGTTGCTCGAGGATATCGACAAAGACACGGTAGACTGGACCCCGAACTTCGATGCTTCGCTACAGGAGCCGACCGTGCTTCCGGCACGGCTGCCCAATCTCTTGCTCAACGGTGCCAGCGGGATCGCCGTCGGCATGGCCACCAACATCCCACCCCACAATCTGGGCGAGATCGCCGATGCCGTGGCTTACATGATCGACCACTGGGACAGCCCCGACGAGATCACGGTGGAAGATCTCATGCAGTTTGTGAAGGGGCCGGACTTTCCCACGGGTGGCATCATCTTGGGGTTGGACGGGATCAAACATGCGTACGGCACCGGGCGTGGCCGCATCATCGTACGCGCCCGCACCGAAATCGAGGAAATGCGAGGCGGCCGCTTTCGTATCATCGTCACCGAGATCCCCTATCAGCTCAACAAGACCACCCTCATCGAACGTATCGCCGACCTGGCGCGATCGGGACGGCTGAATTCTATTGCAGATCTGCGCGATGAGTCCGACCGTCGCGGTATGCGCATCGTGATCGAGCTCAAGCGCGGCGCGGCACCGCGCAAAGAGCTGAACAAGCTCTTCAAGTTCACTCCCCTGCAGACCACCTTTGGGGTGATCAATCTGGCCTTGGTGAACAACGAGCCGCGCTTGCTGACGCTGAAGCGGTCCCTCCAGGTCTACATCGAACATCGCGTCGAGGTCATCACCAGACGCACAAGGTGGGAACTGGGGCAGGCCGAGCACCGCGCCCACATCCTGGAAGGCCTGCGTATCGCGCTGCAGTTTTTGGATGAGGTCATCGCTACCATTCGCCAGAGTGAGACAGTGGACGAGGCCCGCAGCGCCCTGATGGAGCGATTCGGCCTGACGGAAATCCAGGCCCAGGCTATTCTCGACATGCAGTTACGCCGCCTGGCCGCGCTGGAACAACAGAAAATCGAGGACGAGTACAACGAACTGCAGCTACGCATTAACTACCTGAAAGATCTGCTCGCACATCCGAGCAAGATCCTGGCCCTGGTCAAAGAGGATATCCTGGAACTGAAAGAGCTCTACGCCGACGAGCGCCGCACCGAGATCAATCCTTTCGGAGATGGCGAATTCAGCGAAGAGGATCTGGTCACCCAGCAGGGCGTGATCATTTCCATGACCCAGGGTAGCTACATCAAGCGTACCGATGCACGCGTGTTTCGGGCCCAGGGCCGGGGCGGTGTGGGCGTGCGGGGGATGGAGACCAAGGCCGAGGATGTGGTGGTGCAGGCATTCTTCGCCCGCACGCTCGACCATCTGCTGTTCTTCACCAATTTGGGTCGCGTGTATTCGGAACGGGCTTACAATATCCCCGAAGGAGGTCGCACGGCCAAGGGCACGCACATCAACAACATTCTCAACCTGCAAGCCGATGAGCGTGTTACCGCCGTCATCCCCGTGGAAGATTTCGGGCAGTCGGAGTACATCGTGCTCTGTACCCGGCGCGGGCGGATCAAGCGTATGTCCCTCAGCGAGTTCGAGCGGGTGAGGCCCTCGGGGATTATCGCGCTCAACATCGCGCCCGATGATGAGCTGGCACGGGTGAAGCTGACGACCGGCGAACAGGATATCATTATCATTACCCGTCAGGGCAAAGCCTTGCGCTTCCACGAAGACGCGGTCCGCCCCATGGGCCGCACGGCTGCAGGCGTGCGGGGCATTCGTCTGCAAGAAGGTGATGCGGTCGCGGGCATGGCTGCCGTCAACGACGGCGAAGAACTGCTGATCGTCACCGAGAAGGGCTGGGGAAAGAGGGTGGCCGTCGCAGACATTCCCGTCAAAGGACGCTACACGCAAGGCGTGTGGATCATTGACCATCGGCGGCTGGATGAGATCGGTCCCATCGTGGTGGCACGGTCGGTTCTGCCCAGCGATGACGTCACCTTCATGACACTGAACGGTGTGGCCATGCGGACTCGCGTGCAGGATATCAGCCTGCTCGGTCGCCATACACGCGGCGTCCGTTGCGTGCGACTCCAGGAGGGTGATGCCCTGGTCTCCGCTGCGCGCGTGGTGGACATCAAGTCGGAGCAGACGAAAAGCGAGGAAGAGGTTCTGGCCGATGCCGAAGTCTCCACGTCTACAAACTTGGGCGAGACAACCGCCACCAACGGCAATGAGGGATGACGTGCGCCCCACCAGATTTGCCCGCGCGGAGCTATCCCGACGCCTGCTGTTTTGACGGAGCAAGCCATGCCCCTAAGCCATCTGTTACAACGGCAACCCGGCCTGCGTCTGGAATTCCGGCCAACGGTGGAGCCCGAGCAGATCCTCGACACCATCGTGGCCTTTGCCAATAGCGAAGGGG
>RFJM01000171.1 GCA_003694905.1 Caldilineae bacterium | reverse complement strand
CTGGGCCGTACAACTGAACAAACTCAAGCTGTTCGGACTGATAGAGATGGCTGTCTTTCTCCTCATCTTGCTGATCGGCTACTACTATGTTTGGAGAAAGGGAGCGTTTGAGTGGGAATGATCATGCCAGGTCAGCACTTCGTCACACCCCAACCCCTACTCCTATCCTGACGGGAGCTTCACACGCATGGGACTTGAAACACGACTCTCCAACGCAGGTGTTATCACCACCAGCCTCGAATACATGGTCAACTGGAGTCGCAAGAACTCGGTCTGGCCACTGTTGTTTGGTCTGGCCTGCTGTGCCATTGAGATGATCACCACCGGTACGGCCCGGCATGACATAGCCCGCTTCGGCAGTGAACTGTTCCGCGGTTCTCCCCGGCAGGCCGACCTGATGATCGTCGCCGGACGTGTCAGCAACAAGATGGCGCCGGTGATCAAACGCCTGTACGACCAGATGCCCGAGCCCAAATGGGTTATCGCCATGGGCATCTGCGCCAGCGCGGGCGGTCCCTTCAATAACTATGCCATTGTGCAGGGCGTAGACAAGATCATCCCGGTCGACGTGTATGTGCCCGGCTGTCCACCCAGACCCGAGGCTTTGCTTTACGCCCTGACCAAACTGCAAGAAAAGATCGCCCACGAGAAACTCACCGACCACGTGAGTACGCCTCCCACCATTGAGCTTCCGCCTTCACCCGACCTGCCCCCCCTGCCCGAGTAAGCACTGGGCTCCAACAACCGGTGTTTGCACTCCGGACTATTTCCTGCCATCCTCCTATGATCGATCCCATCGCTACCCTGCGCGAAGCCTTCCCCGACGCGGTACTCGACAGCACCGTCTATCGGGACACCCCCATCGTCACCATCAAGGCCGACGCCTTGTTGGAGGTCGGCCGCTTCTTGCGGGACGAGCCGGGTCTGAGCTACAACCTGCTAAGCGACCTGACCGTGGTCGACAGGCTCAAGCTGAACCACGGCCAGGATTTCGGCTCGCGCTTTCACGGCATCTACCAGCTGCGGTCCATTGAACGCAACGGTGACTTGCTGCAGTTGAAGGTACCTCTGCCCGGCGGCGATGATCCGGTGGCACCCAGCGTCACCGGCATCTGGCCTACGGCCACCTGGCACGAGCGCGAGGCCTACGATCTCTTTGGCGTCCGCTACGAAGGCCATCCCGACCTGCGCCGCATCCTCCTGCCCCCTGACTGGCAGGGCCACCCCTTGCGCAAAGACATGCCTTTGGGCGGTGAACGCGTGCCCTTCTCCGTCACCTGGGACGACGAAGAATTCGCGTTTCTGGGCAAGCAGATCATGAAGGCCGAGCAGCGACCGGAGCCCGTGCCCGGCCGTATGGACCCCAAACACATGATCGTGAACATGGGGCCCCAGCACCCTGCCACTCACGGTGTGTTGCGCCTGATCGTCGAGCTGGACGGCGAGCGCGTGGTGGGCATTGAGCCGGACATCGGCTACCTGCACAGCGGCTTCGAAAAGCAGGGCGAAAACGTCCGCTACAAGGACTTTGTCTACTACACCGACCGTATGGATTACGTCTCGGCCATGCAGAACAACCTGGCCTATTGCCTGGCGGTCGAGAAGTTGCTGGGGATCGAAGCGCCGCCGCGGGCCCAGGGCATTCGTGTCATCATGGCCGAGCTCCAGCGTATCGCCAGCCATCTTGTCTGGCTGGCCACCCACGCCCTGGATGTGGGAGGCACCGGACTCTCGCTGCTCATGTATGCCTTTCGGGAGCGCGAGGAGATTCTGGACCTCTTCGAAATGGTCTGTGGCGCCCGGCTCACCACTTCCTACATGCGCATCGGCGGCGTCGATCAAGACCTGCCGCCTGCCTTCGCGCCTCGCCTGCGCGAGTTGCTGGCCATCTTGCCCGAGCGCTTCGACGAATACGAACGCATGTTGAGCCGCAGCCCCATATGGCGCCATCGCCTGATAGGCATTGGCAAGCTCAGCAAGGAAGATGCCATCGCCTACGGTGTGACCGGCCCCATGCTGCGCGGCAGCGGCGTCAAGTACGACCTGCGCAAAGCGCAGCCCTACTGCGGCTACGACCAGTACGATTTCGAAATCCCCTGCTATCCCGAGGGGGACAGTTACGCCCGCTACCTGGTGCGCATGGGCGAGATGCGCCAGTCGGTCCGCATCATCCAGCAGGCGCTGGACAACCTGCCCGAAGGCGACCACATTATCGACGATCCCAAGATCGCGCCGCCCAAACGGCAGCTCCTCGATCAGAGCATGGAAGCCCTCATCCACCATTTCAAACTCTTCACCGAGGGTATTCGGCCACCGGTCGGTGAAGCCTACCACGGCATCGAAGCTTCCAAGGGCGAGATGGGCATCTATCTCGTCTCGGACGGCGGCCCCCACCCCTATCGTTGCCGGGTACGCACCCCCAGCTTCAGCAACCTTCAGGTGATCGAGCTGATGAGCAAAGGCCATCTCTTCTCCGACATCGTCACCATCATCGGTACCATTGACATCGTCTTGGGCGATGTCGATCGCTGAGCTCAGTCCCCCTTCCAGACCCTTCCCGACTTGACATCCTATGCTTTCCGACACAGCACGCACTGAAATTCAGGCCCTGATGGGCCGCTACCCCCGCGCCCGTTCGGCCATCGTGCCCGCGCTATACGTCGCACAGCGAGAAATCGGCTGGCTTCCTACCGAGGTTATGGACGAGATCGCGTCCATCTTCGACATGGAACCAATGGAGGTCTATGCCATTGCCGGTTTCTACAACATGCTCTACAAGGAGCCCAAAGGCAGATTCCATCTGGAGATCTGCACCAACGTCCCCTGCATGTTGCGCGGAGCCAACGAAATCGCCGACTACCTCAAACAGCGGTTGGGTATCAACTTTGGTGAAACCACCCCCGACGGCAACTTCACCCTGGATCATATGGAGTGCCTGGGATCATGTGCGACTGCGCCCATGATGTTTGCACGGCGCACTCGCAGTGCCTGGGGGCGCTACTACGAGAACCTCACGCCCGAGCGGGTGGATGCCATCTTGCAGGAGCTGTTGGAGAACGAAGATCTGCCCATGGCTCCGGATCCGGCGGGGCCGTATCATCACGACCATCACCCCGAGACCAATTTCCTGCTGGCGCGGATCGACAAGCCCGACAGCCACACCATCGAGAGCTATCTGGCCGATGGAGGCTATCAGGCCGCGGCAAGGACTCTGCAGATGGATCCGGCCGATGTGATCGAGACGGTCAAGCGCGCAGGGGTGCGCGGTCGCGGGGGAGCGGGCTTCCCGGCCGGGGTGAAGTGGGGATTTATCCCCAAGGATGTCTTTCCGCGCTATCTGGTGGTCAATTGCGATGAGTCAGAGCCGGGTACGTTCAAAGACAGGCTGATTGTCGAAAACGATCCCCATCAGTTGCTGGAAGGGATCATCGATACCTGTTGGGCCATTCAGGCCCACTACGCCTTCATCTACGTGCGCGGCGAGTATATGTT
>RFJM01000170.1 GCA_003694905.1 Caldilineae bacterium | reverse complement strand
CCTCGGCGAAGGCACGATAGACTGCCAGGTGGGCCTTGCCTTCACGCGAGAACCGGGGATGCTCCAGCAGGCCCTCATCATGGATGGAGCCGACGACAATGTCCTGCGGTTCAAGGCGCCAGTGTTGACGACTGCCGCTGTAACGGGGGGAGATGTAGATGCGCTCTTCTTGACGGAGGCTGATGTTGCCGCCGGCCATGTCGGTCAGCCGGCGCTCGAACATCAGACGGGCAACGTAGATGAGGAGGTCTTTGTTGGGGTCGGTGGGCATGAGAAGGTGGAAGCGTGGTGGAGGTGGGGGGGGGGTCACAGGGCCATGCGGAGGATATCGCGGAGTTCCTCGTCGGTCAGGGAGATGGGATTGCCCTGCATGCTGCTGGATCTTCGGGCCTTGTCGATGAGTTCGTGGAAGTGTTTCTCGGCCAGACCATATACGGCCAGACCGGGGATCTGCAAATCGGCGCAAAGCTGCTGCAACCAGACAACGGCGTCATCGGCCCCGGCAGCGGCGTCATTGGTGAGGAGGCAACCGAGTTCGTCGTAGCGGGCCAGGATGGGATGGCCCGGCGACCGAGTGCGAAGCGCCCGCACGTTGACGGCGACGACGTGGGGCAAGAGGGCGGCGCAGATGCCTCCGTGGGGTGCCTGGAACATGCCGCCAAAGGGACCGGCGAAGCCGTGCACCGCGCCCAGTTTAGCGTTGGCCAGAGCCAGACCGCCGAACAGGCTGGCCAGGGCCATGTCTGTGCGGGCTGCCAGGTCGTGGGGTTGGGCCGCAGCGACACGCAGGGACCGGGCGGCCCGGCGGATTCCCTCTCGACACAGGGCATCGGTGAGGGGGTTGGCCCGGTTGGAGACAAAGGGCTCGATCAGCTGCGTCAGGGCGTCGAGCCCGGTGGTAGCGGTGAGCGCCGGCGGGAGCGAAAGGGTGAGCTCGGGGTCCACCACGGCGAGGGTGGGGAGCATGTGGGGGCTGCGCAAGCTGACCTTGAGACGATGCTCGGGCGAGAAAAGCACGGCATTGCGCGTCACCTCGGAACCGGTACCTGCCGTGGTGGGGATGGCAACGAAAGGGGCGGCGGGTCTGCTGATCTGCCTGCCCCGGCCGATGATCTCCAAGTAGTCCAGGGGGTCGCCGGGGTTGGTGAGCAGAGCCGCAATGGCTTTGCCCGCATCGAGCACGCTGCCCCCACCCACGGCGATCACGTAGTCACAGTTATGGTCGCGGGCCAGTGCTACGCCCTCGCGCACCGTTTCCAGAGTGGGCTCGCCTATGACTGGGTATTGTCGCCAGGTCTGGCCGGCTGCCTGCAGGTGGGTGATGACCGGTTGGGCGCGGTGGAGCGTACGACCGGTCACCAGCAGCGGGGTATGACCCAAGCCGGTGAGTCGAGCCCCCAGCGTCTGGCTTACGCCCGCACCGAAGAGGATGTGGTCGGACGTGGCGAATTCGAAAGTTGGGGTGGCGTGCATGTCCGGCCGGGTCAAGCGTGGTAGACCCCGTGTTTCATGACTGCGTTGATGAAAGCCTCTACGTTTTCCATGGAGACATCGGCCTGAATGATGTGGGCGGGCGAGCACATGTAGCCACCGCCTTCACCGAGAATGCCGATTTTTTCGGCCACGTCGGCTTCTATTTCCTCGGGGGTGCCATGTGGCAGGAGGTGTTGCTGGTCGATGGCACCCCAGAAGGCCATCTTGTCGCCGAATTTCTGCTTGAGTTCGCGAGGTTCGTGACCGGGGACGTTGGGCTGGACGGGGTTGAAGACGTCCATGCCGATTTCCGCCAGCTCGTCCAGGATGGGCGCGACAGCGCCATCTGTATGGTAGCAGATCAAGAGGTCTGGATTCAGTGCTTTGAATTCCTGCCACAATTCGGCATAGCGCGGTTTGAATATCTGCCGCCACATGGCGGGAGAGATGAGCATGCCGTTCTGGGCGCCGAAGTCGTCACCAAACCAGATGGCATCGACGCCCAACTCGACCAGCTGCTTGCCGATACCGATGCTGAATTCCTTGACCCGGTCGATGAGGACGGTGACGTAGTCCTCGCCCAGGGCCATGTCCATCATGAATTTCTCCAGCCCGACATGATGCCAGGACATCTCGAACATGGTGAGTTCCAGGTCGCCGATGATGAAGTAGTCGTCTTTGTATTTTTCGATGTCTCTTTTGGCATCATCGAAGCGTCCTTCGGCATAGGGATCGGGGAAGGGGTGATTCATGACATCGGCCACGGTGGAGGCGTGTTTCAACGGCGGATCCACCACCTCCATGTAGAGGGGACCCTGGCGCATCACCATGCCGAATTCGTTGATGATGTAGCCCTCCGGGGTGACGGGGTGGGAATAGCCTCGGGGCAGGCTACCGCCGACGATCACACAATCGCTGCCCATGGCAGTGCGCAGATCGTTTGCGGAAATGCGGTACGTGACGTCTTCGAAATAGGAGGTAGTATAGCGGACGGGGATACCCAGTTTTTCACCAAAGGCATCGGTCAGAGATCGACACAGGTCGAACTGGAGGGGAACCCGGTCGGGGATGCCCGTACGGCGCAAGGCCGTCTCGACACGTTGGCGCGGTTTCATGATCGGAGGTTTGACAAAGGGAAAGACTACGGCCGAATTT
>RFJM01000169.1 GCA_003694905.1 Caldilineae bacterium | reverse complement strand
TACACGGCTCGCCACAGCTGGCTGGACCGCGTCCCGTCCCTCTTTGGCGGCGAGCAGTGGTACACCTGGAAGATCGATCAGGAAGCGCAGCTTGCTGCCCGACCCTGACGCCTGATATCCTTTCAGGAGGGGATCGTTCGGTCCCCTCCTGAATCGAATGCAATGCAGGTGGATTGGCGGACCGGTGCCGGGCGACGGCTGTTTCATCCCTCAGCGCCGGCCTGCCAATCCACTGTTTTGCCGGTTAGCAGACGTTGATCTGCGAGCCGATCAACCATCCCCATCTTGGCCGCTCGATGGTTGATGGGCTCACAGGCCCACGTCCGAATCCAAGTCTGGAGACAAACCAGTCATGACGAAATACATCATTCGCCGATTTCTCTATTCCATACCGGTCTTGTTCGCCATCACCCTCTTCACCTTTGTGGTCGTGCAGGCACTGCCGGGCGGCCCCTTCTCCACGGTGGGCGAAAAGTCCATGCCCGAGCACATGCGCGTGATCATGGAGCGTCGCTACGGACTGGACAAGCCCATCTACGAGCAATTCTGGCTGTACCTCAAACGGCTGGCGCAGGGTGACCTGGGCCCCATGTTCAAGCTACGCAGCCAGACGGTGAACGATGTGGTGGCTCAGACCTGGCCGGTCTCAATTCAGCTGGGGGTGTTGTCGATCATACTCGGTTTTGCCATAGGCCTGCCGGCCGGGATCATCGCCGCGCTCAAACGCAACTCCATTTTCGACTATCTTGCAACTTTCGGCGCGGTGTTGGGAGCGTCCATCCCCAACATGGTGCTGGCTCCCATTCTCATCCTGGTGTTCGGCGTCTGGCTCAAGTGGCTGCCCATCGCCTTCTGGGGTGCCGACCCACCCTTCATCCTGGGCTTCCTGCCCAAGCCCGACCTGAACTTCTGGTCCCATGCCGTCATGCCCACGGTAGCGCTGGGCACGGCGATTTCCGCGGGCATCGCACGCCTCACCCGAGCCAGCCTGCTGGAGGTGCTGAGCGAAGACTACATTCGCACGGCTCGGGCCAAGGGCCTGCGCGAGCGTGTGGTCATCATCCGCCACGCCCTGAAAAACGCCATGATCCCCGTCGCCACCATCGTCGGTCCCTTGCTGGCCGGCCTTCTCACCGGCACCTTCATCGTGGAACAGATCTTTGCTCTGAACGGCATGGGCCGCCGCTTCATCTCCAGTGTCAGCGAGCGCGAGTACTTCCTCCTCACCAGTTTGACCCTCATCTACGCGGTGATGTTGGTATTCGGCAACCTGCTGGTCGACATCACCTACGCCTGGCTCGATCCCCGTATTCGCTACGATTGAGCCCGGTATCCGGCGACGCCTTTACCTCAGAGGAGCCTCCGGCCGATTTCTCTCCGGGCTCCTTCTTATGAAATCCCTTTTCTCAGGATACCTCTATGACGACCGAGACAACCTCGTTAGACCAACTCAGCGATGAGTTCCAGGCCTTTACGGGCAAGCCGCGTTCGCCCATGAGCGACGCCATTCGCGAGTTCCGGCGCAACAAAGTCGCGGTGGGCAGCATGATCTTCGTGGGCATCGTGTTCATTGTGGCCATCTTCGCGCCCGTGTTTGCGCCCTACCACTTTGCCCTGCAGAACACGTCCTTTGCCCGGGCCAAGATCCTGGAACCCTATATCATCACCACCGACCGCTATGAAGAGTGCCACTGGAAGGGTACCCCCCTCGACTTCGGCTGTACCGTCTTCATCGCGGGCTCGGACGCCCTGGGCCGCGATCTGTGGAGCCGCGTGGTTTACGGAACGCGTGTTTCCCTGGCTGTGGCTCTGGTGGCTTCCTCTGTTAGCCTGCTCATCGGCCTGGCATACGGCACGCTGTCGGGGTATTTTGGGGGCCGGGTGGATGAGATCATGATGCGCATCGTGGACTTTCTCTATGCAGTCCCCGTCCTGGTCCTCATCATCCTCATGCAGGTCTACTTCAAAGCCCTTACCAGACAGGGTGCCGAAGGTTTCGCGGGGCTGCTCATCCGCTGGAACCAGGCCATGGGCGGCATGCTCTTCCTCTTCATCGCCATGGGCGCGCTCAACTGGATCGGTATGGCGCGTCTCGCCCGCGGCCAGGTACTCTCGCAAAAAAAGAAAGAATACATCGAAGCGGCCAAATCCATCGGCTCCAGCGATACCCGCATCATCTTCAAACATCTGATTCCCAACATCATCGGTCCCCTTGTGGTCATCGAAACCCTGGCCATTCCCGGCTACATCTTTACAGAAGCAGCCCTCAGTTTCATCGGGCTGGGTGTTGATCCCCCCACACCCAGCTGGGGAGCGATGATCAGCGAATCCACGCAAGGCATCCGCTCGAACCCCCATCTGGTGCTTATCCCCGGCGCGGCCCTCACCCTGCTCACTCTGGCCTTCAACTTCATGGGTGATGGTCTGCGCGATGCCATCGACCCCCGCAGCCACAACCGCTAGTCATCACAAAGAAATGCAGAGCGAAATGAAATCCCGTACCACGATTCTCTTCCTGCTCGGAGTCCTACTCCTGGCCACGCTGGCCTGCCAGACCGGCGAAGTGCTGACACCGGCCGAGGCCACCGCCCGAGCCAAGGAAGCGCGCAGCGTTCGCCTGGTTAACACCCCGGCTCTGGGCGGCGGCGGACAGAGTTCATCACAGGAGACGGAAGCAGAGGTCAAACCGGGCGATACGGGCGTCCTTGTCGGCCGAGGCTACATGATCAGCCTGTATCAAGAGGCCGGTGCTACGCGTATCATCGCCCAGCAAGAGCGCGGGGTGGAGGTCACGGTCAAGGATGTCACGCAGGTGGACGGTGAGACCTGGTATCTCATCGATGCACCCACCGGTCTGGGCTGGATCAAGGCCGAGAATCTGGAAGTGCCCAAGAAAGCCGGGGCCGGTGGGGAAGGACCTCAGCCCGGTGATACCGTATATCTGGTCGCACGCAGTTACATGATCAGTCTCTACCAGGAGGCCGGCGCCAATCGTATCATTGCCCAGCAGGAACGCGGCACGGCCGTCACCATCGTCGATGTGACCGAGGTAGACGGCGAAAAGTGGTATCTCATCGATGCACCGACCGGTCTCGGCTGGGTCAAGGGCGAGAACATCACTACCGAAAAACCCTGATCAGACCGGCAGCATATCACGATAGTCTGCGTGAAGGGAGGCGAGCTTCGAGGCGCGTCTCCCTTTCGTATGCGTGTGAGTCATATCGGTCGTGAGACATTCCTGCATGAAAGCCAATAGATTCTTCCGTCTTCTTGCTCTTTGCTTCCTCTCGGTCCTCCTCCTTTCGGGCTGTAGCGGTAGTGCAGAGCGTCTGTGGGTCGAGGCACCCGGTTGGAGCCGTGCCCGGCTCGTGGGCAGCACCCGCGTGGGCGATCCGGCCCCCTTTGCTCGCGATCCGGCAGGACGCCTCTATTTCTTCTTCATCGTGGGTGAAGCAGAGCCGTACCACCCGCGGATCGTGGCGGTGGACGCGCGTACAGAATCTCTGTGGCAGCGAGAGTATCCGCAAATCGAGATCCGGCGTCCCGATTTGCCCGACATTGTCTGGGATAGGGGGCAGTTGCGGCTCTTCTGGCTCGGCCAGGAACAGCTCTACACCGCGGTGGTGGAACCGGCGACGGGCCTGATGAGAGACTGGCCCCTGCTCCTGTCGGGCGAGAAGAAGGTGGGGAACTATGCCCTGGCGCAAGGACAGGATGGCAGGTTGCACGTCTGGTTTGCGGGGACTCTACGTAATCCCGGCCTCTATGCACTGCCGCCCGACGCTTTCGGCGCCGAGCCTCTCCTGGTCGACCCGCAGGGCGTGCGGCCGGGTCTGGCCCTGGACGCAGAAGGCACCCTGCATGCCATCTGGGCCCACATGAGGAAGGGTGAGACCTACAACCCTATCTTCTACGCTGCCTATCCTCAGGGGGAGTTCAGGCCCGGAGCAGAGCAGGAGGTCGCCCGCCCGCTGGCCAGCACCACCAGCATCGTAGCCGGCCCCTTCCTGGGCATGGATGCCGATTTCATCTACGTGCTGTGGAGCATCGAGATCCGTACCGGCATGTCGGCCGGCAGCGTCGAGACCGGCTATGTGGCCTTTCCGCGTGGACGGCCCGGCCCTGCCATGCAGATGCAAAGCGTGCGTGTGCCGGCGGTACACGAACTGCCCTATCGTGCCGTCGAGGACGGCGGTTTCGTAGCCGGTGATCGAGTGGTGCTGGCAGAAACCCGTTTGCCCTCGACAGGTCAGGTCACCTCGTTGGCGCCCACACGCACGACAAGACCGGAGATGGCTTTGGCCCATCGTGCTCTGGTCGAATACCTCATGCGCAAGGACGAGATGCAGGTCAGCACGCTATTCTTCCGGGAGGGACAACCCCACTCCTATCAGCTCATCAGCTTTACGGCCGGCGACTCTCGCTCGCCTTATCTGCTCGCGGATGAGGAGGGCTACCTCTACCTCTCCTGGCTGGAACGCGGCGACGTGGCGGGATTCCTGGTCTACGTGGCGAGTACATCCCCTGCGGCCCGCCAGCATCTAGCCAGGCTCTCGCAGGAAGACGTGCTGCGCCTGGGCGCCAGGACGTTGTTCGGGCTGGTGAGCGGCATGTTGCTCATTCCCTTCGCTTTGATGTGGTTTGCCGCACCGCTCTTGCTTGTTTTGCTCACCGCGCCCTTGCGCGCGGGCCGGGAAGAGTGGCAGAATCCACGGGTCCTGGCCAGCCTGGTGATCTCGCTCGCGGGCTACTGGGTGAGTAAAATGGTCTTCCTGCCGGGGATACGTGAGTATGTGCCCTTTACGGCCTGGATACCCGTGATCCCGCGCGGGCTCTATCTCCCCCTCCAGATCCTCACCCCCCTGCTGATTGCTCTCTTTGCCATCTGGGTGGCCAAGCGTTTTACCTTCGACCGGCTGCGCAACTCCCCGCTGCTTTTCGTGTTGCTCTACTGCACTGTGGACGGTTTGCTGACGACGGCGGTGTATGGGGTCATCATCTTCGCCACCAACTGAGTAGAGGCCGGGAAGCCCGTCCCACATGCAGTCCTGCCTGCAAAGCTGAACCCGCGGCCGCGCGTACTGTCGGCCGGGGCCCCAGATGGAGGGGCGCTTTCCGCGCCCCCTTGCATCAACCGTTTTCCTCCCGACGCCATTCTAACGTATACTGATGGGAAACCCTCGGCCCGAGCTCTACGCTCCTGCCGCTTCTCCCTCATCCTATTCCGATCCCTCCACAAAGGTGAGCAACAATGACGATGCGAGCAGTGGACATCATCGCCAAGAAGCGGGATGGCCAGGCACTGAGCGCCGAAGAAATCGACTTCTTCATCCAGGGCTACGCGCGCGACGAGATACCCGACTATCAAGCTGCTGCCTGGTGTATGGCCGTGCTCCTGCGGGGTATGACCCACGAGGAGACAACCGCACTGACCCTGAGCATGGCACGTTCGGGCAAACAGCTGGACCTGAGCGATGTGGCTCCTCTGGTGGCCGATAAACATTCGACCGGCGGGGTGGGCGATAAAGTCACCATGGCTTTGGGGCCGGTGGTCGCCGCGGCAGGACAGCCCGTGGGCAAGATGTCCGGTCGGGGACTGGGCTTTTCGGGCGGGACGCTGGACAAGCTCGAATCGATCCCCGGCTGGTCGGCCGAGCGCAGCGAGCAGGAATTCAAGCAGCAGATTCGCGAGATCGGGCTGGTGGTGGCCGGTCAGACCAGGGAGCTTGTTCCCGCCGACCGCAAGCTCTACGCCCTGCGGGATGTCACGGCCACCGTGCCCAGCCTGCCTCTCATCGCCTCCTCGGTGATGTCGAAGAAGATCGCGGCCGGCGCCAATGTGATCCTGCTGGATGTCAAGGTAGGTGTGGGCGCGTTCATGGAAACGCTGGAAGATGCCGTAGAGCTGGCCGAGACCATGGTCGCCATCGGCAGGCTTGCCGGCCGGCGTGTGGCCGCTCGCGTCACCGATATGAACCAGCCCCTGGGTCGCGCCGTGGGCAACGCTCTGGAGGTCAAGGAGGCCCTGGCCACCCTGCGCGGGGAGGGGCCGCCTGACTTTACCGAGCTGATTCTCACCGAAGCCGCCCACCTGCTCATGATGTGCGAGCGGGCCGACGATGAGCAAAGCGCCCGCCGCGCGGTTGAAGAGACTCTCAGCAGCGGCACGGCTCTGGAAAAATTCCGCGCCTTCGTGGCCGCGCAGGGTGGTGATCCCGCCGTGGTCGACGAACCCGACCGATTGCTCCCCCAGGCACCCGTCCAACAGGACCTGCTCTCTCCCCGCGCCGGTTACCTCAGTGCGGTCAACGCCCGCGTCTTTGGCATGACCACCGTCCATCTGGGCGGGGGCCGCCTGCGCAAGGGTGACCCCATCGATCGCAGCGTCGGCGTCGTCCTCCACGCCAAGATCGGCGACTACGTGGAAAAGGGCCAACCCCTGTGCACCATCCACGCCCGCAATGAAGCCGATGCCGCGCAGGCAGCCGAGGAACTGCTCGCAGCCTACGACTGGTCCGAGCAACCCGTCTCGCCCCCGGCGCTCATCAAGCGCACCATCCAACCCGACGACATTCCCTGATCCTTTCCTCCACAGATTCCCATGCCAGATCCACTCCCACACCTCCTCCCCGGCGCCCGCACTGCCATCCACACCTGTATGGCGGTGACCCCCCAGGACCGCGTGCTGATCATCGGCGACCGCCACACCGCGTCCGTGGACATCGCTTTGGAGTCCGTGGCCCGCGAAGCTACGGCCTCCACCCTGCTCCTGTTCATCGAGGACTACGTCACGCGTCCGGCGACAGCGGTCCCCGAAGCCATGCGGGCTGCCATCGAGGATTTCCGGCCCACCGTGTCCCTCTTCGCCGCCTCGGCTCAGCCCGGCGAGCTTCCTTTCCGTACGGCCCTCACCATGCTGGGGCGGCAATTCAACGTTCGTCATGGGCACATGGTCGGGATCGACGAACAGGTGATGCAGCAAGGCATGACGGCAGATTATCGTCTCATCGCTGCCCTCACCCATCGTCTGACCGGCCTGCTGCGCAACGCCCGGCGCGTCCATATCACCAATCCTAAGGGCACCGACCTTTGGGTCTACCTCGACAATCGCTATAGCTGGCGCGCCTGCCATGGTCTCTACCATCACCCTGGAGACTGGGGCAACCTGCCCGAAGGAGAGACCTTTACCTGCCCCGCGTCGGCCGAGGGCGTGGTCGTGGCCGAGGTGTTGGGAGACTACTTCTCCGAAAAGTACGGCCTGCTGCCCGCACCCCTCAGCTTTACCATCGCCGACGGTCGCCTGCACGAAGTCACCGGCGAGAACCGGGCGCTGGCGGAGGAAGTATGGTCCTACCTCAGCCTGGCCGACAACGGTGTACGTCTGGGAGAATTCGCGATCGGTACCAACATCGCCCTCGAAGCGCCCGTGGGGAACCTTCTGCAGGATGAGAAGCTGCCCGGTATTCACATCGCCTTTGGCAGCCCTCTACCCCATCTCACCGGCGCCGACTGGAGTTCCCCCGTCCATGTGGATGTGATTCCGTTGCAGTGTACCATCACCGTGGACGATCGTAGCATCATGCGCGACGGCGTCTTCGCGGCGGAACTATTGCAAGACCTCCTCTGAACCGATGCCCTACCTGTATCTCGATAGCCATCGTATCTATTACGAAGAAGGCGGCAGGGGCCCGACGCTGATCCTGCTCCACCATGCAACGGGCTGCACCCGTGATTGGAAGGGGCACATCGCGGCCTTTCGTCAGGCCGGGTACCACACCGTGGTCTACGACCGCCTGGGCTTCGGCCGTTCCGATCCCCTGGAGAAGTGGACGCCCACCTATCATCATCGCGACGTGGCAGAACTGCTTGCCCTGATGGACGCCCTGCACCTCGAACGCGCCGGCCTGGTGGGCCACAGCGACGGTGCCACCATCGCCCTTCTGGCTGCGGCTGCTGCACCCGAGCGCATCGCTGCCGTTGTGGCCGAAGCGCCCCACATGTGGTACGACGACCGCAACGTGAACGATGCCTTCGAGCTTTTCACCACGACCATCGCCCGCTCCGAGCGTTTCTGGAAGGCGATGCGCCGCGATCATGGCCCTCACGCGGAACAGGTCCTGCGGCGCTGGCACAACACCTGGATGGATCCGGCCATGCGGCAATGGGACGAGCGCCCGCAACTGGCGAAGATCCGTTGCCCGGTCCTCGTGCTGCACGGCCGGGCCGACTTCTTCTTCCCCGTTGATCACAGCAGCCAGATCGCCGATGCCATTACCGGCGCCACCTTCCACCTCTTCGAAGACGCCGGTCACATCCCGCACCAGGAGACGCCGGCCGAGTTCCGGCGACTCGTCCTCTCCTTCCTGGCCGCGACCTATCCGGCCATCCATACCTCGCCTGCAGGAGAGGCACCTGCCGGGTAAGCCCGGCCCGTAGCCATGCCCTTTGTCACCACCTCGCGAGGCCGGTTCTTCTTTCGCCAGGCCCTGGGTGAAGAACCCACCCTCATCTTCATGCACGGCAACCTGGGCACCTCCCGCTGGTGGCGACCCGTGCTCAATCTCCTACCCACCGGCTGGCGGGGCCTGGCCTACGATGCCATCGGCTTCGGCTACTCCGAACTCGGCGAGCAGGCCGAGAGCGTTGAACGCTATGGTATCGCCGCGCAGGTCCAGGACCTGGCCGCGTTTGCCGATGCCATAACCGACGTGCCCTTCCATCTGGTCGCCCACAGCAACGCTACCGCGGCAGCGGTGGAGTACACCCTGGCCTACCCCAAGCGGGTGGCTACCCTCACCCTGGTCGGCCCGGTACCGGCCTCCGGAACGAGGACGCCACCCGAGGCCTATCCGCTGCTGGAGCGCCTGCCCGGCGACCCAGAGCTCCTCCGCCAGGCCATTGCTGCGTCCGCACCCGCCTTCACCCCCGAAGACTTCGACATCGAGCAACTGGTGGAAGACGCGCGGCGTACCTCGCCCGTTGCCCTGGTGGCCTCTGCCCGCGCCCTCGATGCCTGGCAGCCCGGCCCGCGGCTGCGGCAACTCACCCTGCCGGTCCTTCTCGTACGCGGAGAAAGAGACATCATGCTCGACGAACAAGAAGCCCATGCCACCCTCCTCGCTATTCCCGGCGCCGGCAACCTCGAAGTCCTCAAGCGCGTCGGTCACAGTCCCATGCTCGAGGCTCCCCTGGCCTTTGCCAACACCCTTATCCGTTTCGTTGCCGAAGACTGGGAAGCCTTTGCAGAAGTTCGTTCCCAGGAATAGGCAACCCTCTTGGCTTTGGGCGGACTCCCCGCCGGTATTGGCGGGCGCCCGCCATAGTTCTCACGGGAGAACGGGAACGACCCGGCACGAGGAAAGCCCCAGCAAACACGGGTAATCGACGGTGAGACTACAAACCCAGGAGGTAACTACTCGACCTGTCATTGCGAGGAGCGAAGCGACGAAGCAATCCCCTACTTGACATGATAGGGGGCATTTCCGCGAGAGGGCTTGCCATCGCCGGACATGTCTGAGTCATTACCCCAGGAGTTACTATGGTACCAGGACCTACCGTTATCTACGAGTGTGGCCATTGCTCCGGGCTGATCGAATACCCGACCATCGCCTCCGGCAACACCTTCGGCGCGCGTGTCTGGACCGACGGGAAAATGGACGCTCCCATGCTGCCCGACATGCCACTGCTGGTGAAATGCCCTCACTGCCGTAGCATGGTATGGATTACCGAACAGAAGGAAGTCGGAAAGATGCGGCCCTGGCTGGTCGATCGACATCCCTATCCTTCTGCCCGGCCTTACGAGGAACCCACCGTTGATGACTATGTCGGATATCTGGCCGAGTCCGATCTGAACGCGGACAAGGAATTCTATGCGCGTGTGCGACTGTGGTGGCTTTTCAACGATGGGCGGCGGTACGCCTCCCGGCGGCTCCCCCTGACCGCTCGCGAAATCGAAAACCTGACGGCGCTCCTCGACCTGATGAATGATGACGCAACATCCGAGCCACTGGGAAAGGCCGAAATCTTGCGCGAATTGGGGCGCTTCGACGAAGCTTTGGCGCTGCTAACAAGCATTCCCGAGAGCGAGCGAAGCAAGGCCGTCCTGTTCCTGGTCAACCTGGCCAGGCTGGGAGATCCCTATGTCCGCGAGTATCCGGACTGACAAGGCTGCGGCAACTTTCTGCCCGACCCCTCGATAGCCGCCGGCATGATGGCAGCCACCGAATCGGAAATCATCTACTACTGGAGTGAAGCCGCGGTTCCCCCGCCGCATCATTACGAGTACGAAGTACGGATCCAGGGGGATGGCCGGGGCGAGATCCGCTTCTGGCCCGATTACCCCGGAGGAGAGACGCCCTGCTGGCAGATATCTTTCTCTGTTGCGGCGGAAGATGTACAGGGGCTCTTTCGCCTGATGCGAACACGCGGCCTGTTTACGACCCCCTGGCGCGCTGCGGAGGAACCGCCGGTGGGCGGCAGCAGCGAATGGATCACCGTGCGTGCAGAAGGACGGGTGGTGGAGGTACCTGCCTGTCTTCCGCCCGAACAGCAAGAGGCCATGAGCCGTATCTATCAGGCCGTGCGCGGCCTGGTACCGGTGGCCATCTGGACAGAGCTGGAAAAAAGGCGCCGGGCCTACACGCGCTTCTGACGGTCACCCCGTGTTGCGCAATCCGGCCGAGATACCGTTGATACTGAGCAGGATACTCCGCCGCAGCGCCTCGGCACTCTCGTCCGGGCCGGGAGAGCGCAACCGCTGCAACAATACCACCTGGACATAGCTCATGGGATCCACGTAGGGATTGCGCAGGCGGATGGAACGCCGTAGCCAGGGCTCGTGGTCCAGCAGATGCTCCTGGCCGGTGATGCGCAAGATCGCCGCGCGCGTGCGCTCGAATTCGGCCAGCAACTGCGGAAATACCCGTTCCCGCACGGCGGGTTCCGCCAGGCGCGCGTAGAGCCCGGCGATGTGCATGTCGGCCTTGCCCATGGCAAGCTGGCTGTTGTCCAGCAAAGCGCGGAAGAAAGGCCAGCCGTGCGCCATTTCTGCCAGCGTCTGCCAGCGGCTGTCCTCATCTCGGGCCCAGCCTTGCAAGGCAGAACCCAGCCCAAACCAGCCTGCCAGATTCACCCGCGACTGGCTCCAGGCAAATACCCAGGGGATGGCCCGCAGATCCGCCAGGCTTTCGGTATGGCGACGCCGGGCGGGGCGGCTGCCGATATTGAGCTGGCGGATGACATCGATGGGCGTGGCAGTCTGGAAGTAGGCCAACAGCTCCGGTGTGTCGTGGATCAGCTCGCGGTAGGCCTGTTCGCCCAGCCGGCTTAGTTCGGCCATCACGCCTTCCCACTCCCGTTCCCGGCGTCGGAGCGGGGCAGCCGGAGGCGCGCAGCTCAGCAACGTAGCGTGGGCGATCTGCTCCAGATAGCGGTGGGCCACGATCTGATTGGCAAAGCGTTCCGACACCACTTCTCCCTGTTCGGTCAGCTTGATCCGCCCCCGCACCGACTCGGGCGGCAGCGCCAGGATCGCCCGGTTGGCCGGCCCGCCGCCCCGGCCGACGGTACCGCCCCGGCCGTGAAAGAGCGTCAGCACCACATCGTGGCCCTCACAGACCCCGGCCAGCTCTCGTTGCGCCCGCCGCAGTTCCCAGTTTGAGGTCAGGTAGCCGCCGTCCTTGCAGGAATCGCTGTAGCCGATCATCACCGGCTGGTGGTTCCCGCGGCGGCGAAGATGGGCGGCATAGGCCGGGTTTGCGAACAATGCATCCATCACGGAGCCGGCTGCCTGCAGGTCGGAAATCGTCTCGAACAGCGGCATCACGTTGAGCGCCTCATCGACACCGGCATCCCGTGCCAGAAGCAGAACCCCCAGCACATCGCTGGGCTGGGATGTCATGCTGATGATGTAGTTCTCGATCGCGCGGAGCCCAACACGTTGATGGGCCCGCCTGATCATGCGAAACACTTCGACCGTCTCATTGGTCTGGGGGCTGAAATCGAGATGAGCCGGGGTGAGGGGGCGGGGGTTCTGCAGTTCGGAGGTCAGCAACGCCGCCTTTTCGCTTTCGGGCAGAGCGCGGTAGTCCTCGACCATGCCGTAGCGGCCGAAGATTTCGGCCAGCGCGTCGGTGTGCCGGTCGGCATGCTGGCGGATATCGAGCGTGGCCAGATGGAAGCCGAATACCCGTGCTTGCAGGATGAGACGGGCCAGCCGCCCCTCGGCCAGACGCCGGGCGCGATGGGCCCGCAGGCTGCGTTGCATCACTTCCAGGTCAGCTACGAAGTCGGCCGCGTCGCGATACTCCTCGGGATGGTGAACCAGATCGCTGCGCCAGGGACGCCGATTCCCCGCGGCCGTCGCCTCCAGCTTGCGGTAGATAAACGCCATCTTCTGGCGATACGGCTGTTGTGGATAGCGCTGCCGGTAGTGTATCGCCTCGGCCGGAAACAGACTCGCGTCCGCCTCAAGACTTGCCCGCAACTCCTCTGACACGCCGTACCGTTCCGACACGCTGAGCAGGCCGTACATCTCATTGATGGCGTGCTGGTAGAGCCGTAATGCCAGAGCCTTATGCGAGCGCAGCGTCTCTTCGGTAACACCGACGGTGACAAAGGGATGGCCGTCGCGATCGCCTCCCACCCAACTGCCGAGGGTGAAAAACAGCGGAATGTGAAAACGGTGGTGCGGATACCACCGCGCGAGGGCTCTTTCCAGGTCGGCATACAGCCTGGGCGTAAGTTCGAACAACGTGTGCTCGATGTAGTACAGCGCATGGCGCACCTCATCCGCCACGGTGATCTTGCGCAAGCGCATCTCATCTGTTTGCCAGAGGGATGTGATCTCCTCGTGGATCAGCTCGAGGATCTGGCGGCGTTCGGTCGGCTTGGGCGAGTGGAAGTCCAGTTCGTGCAGCCAGCGCGCAATGCGCGCCAGCTTGATGAGCACGGTGCGCCGTTTGGCCTCGGTAGGATGCGCCGTGATCACCGGCACGATGTAGAGCCGGTCCAGGATCGCCTGCACCTGCTGCGCGTCCAGCCCCCGCCGGTGGAGCTGGGCAATGGCTTCGTCGATGCTCTCGCGTTCGGGCCTGCCCTGCGCGTGGGCTTCCAGAGCCCGGCGGTGCAGGATCCGCGCGCGTTCCTGGTCCTCGGCCAGGTTGATGAGCTGAAAGTAGGCCGCGTACGCTTTGACCACCCCTTCGGCTTCTCTGGGCCTTAGCGACCGGATGATCTGCCACATCCGGTCGCCGGCAGCACGGTCTCCATCCCGCCGCGCTTTCGAGAGCGCGCGTATCTCCTCTACCAGCTCGAAGAGCTTCTCGCCTTCCTGAGCTCGCAGGGTTTCGCCGAGCATGTCGCCCAGCATGTGGATTTGCTGTGTCAGGCGATCGTCCTGTGTCATAGCATCTCGCGAGCAAAGACGTAGCGTGTCCCGCGGCAGAGATGTCGGTACACCGCGAGCGGCCTTCATCTTATGCGCGCTCCGGCCCGAGGGCAAACCCGCCCGGCCGGGCGCCGTTTTGCAGGCCGGGGAGAGGCGCACCCCAAGGTGATAGCGCGGCCGAGGCCTTTTCAGGCATACCCCACCGTAGCTGTTGGCGCCGACAAATCTGGGGCGGGTCTGGAGGGCACCATCCTCGACGGAAAGAGGAAGGCCCTTGCTTTGCTACGCCGTCCGCAGGGCGCGGCGTGAGCCACCAGATTGCGGGTGTCCGGGGGCAGCGCCTCCCGCAGGCCGAATTGTCGAATCGCCCTTTTGCAGGCACAATAACATCTCTACCGGTCATTCCAACACCACCTGAACATACGGAGGTGATCATGCCTAAGAGTATCGGCATTCTAACCGCGGGAGGCGATAGCCCCGGTTTGAACGCGGCCATTCGCGGCATCGGCAAGGCCGCCATTGGTCGCTATGACATGCAGGTCATCGGTTTCCGCGATGGTTTTCGCGGCCTCATGGAGAATCGAATTCTGCGCCTGGACAGCCGTTCTCTTTCCGGCATCCTCACGGTGGGTGGCACGATTCTGGGTACCAGCCGCGACAAGCCACACCGCATGCCGGTGGGCAACCGCGTGATGGACATGACCGACGTGATGGTGGACAATTACCACCGCCATCATCTCGATGTGCTGGTCTGCCTGGGGGGTGGGGGGACTCAGAAGAATGCACTTCGCCTCAAGCAGAAGGGGCTAAACATCATCACCCTGCCCAAGACCATCGACAACGATGTAGCCATGACCGATGTGACCTTCGGTTTCGATACCGCCTTGAGCATCGCTACCGAAGCCATCGATCGTCTGCACAGCACCGCGCATAGCCATCATCGCATCATCGTGGTAGAAGTGATGGGGCATCGGGCCGGCTGGCTGGCATTGGGGGCAGGCATCGCCGGCGGCGCGGATGTCATTCTGATTCCCGAGATCCCTTACGATGTGGAGATCGTGGCCGAAGCCGTGCGCCGGCGAAGCCGGCACGGCAGCAATTTCAGCATTGTGGCCGTGGCCGAAGGAGCCATGACCAAGGAAGAGGCTAAAGCCCTGGCAGAGGCCGAGGAGCAGCGCCGGCAAGCCAAAGACAAGGCCAGCAAGCAGAAAGCGAAGGAACAACTGGAAGCACTTTGGAGCCAGCACAAGGGCAGTACGTTGCGTCTCGCCCAACAGTTGGAAGAGTTGACCGGCCTCGAATCCCGTCTGACCATCTTGGGGCATCTGCAGCGTGGCGGCACACCTTCGGCGGCCGATAGGTTGCTGGCAACGCGCTTGGGCAGCGCCTGTGCAGAGCTGATCCACCAGGGCGTGTGCGGCGTCATGGTGGCAGCCCGAGGCGACGGTGTGGAACCGGTACCGCTGGAAGAAGTGGCCGGCAAACGCAAGCTGGTACCTCTTGACCATCCCTGGGTCGAGGCGGCGCGGGCCGTCGGCACCTGCCTGGGGGATTGAGCACGCTTTCTTCCCTGTGCTACAGTGTGCCCCTGACCCTAAGACCGCGCTTCAGCCGTGACGACAAGACCGGCCGCGAATGTGAAACGCCTGACGGGTCACGTAGGCCTGGGCGTTTTGGGCGGCCGTAAGATCCCACCCTTCACATTGTGCCCCTGACCGACGACGATGAAGGCGTGGGGGTCTACCTCGGTGACCGTCTCGCGCAATGTGCGCACATCGGGCCGGCTGATGGTGCAGAAAAGGATCTCGCGAGACTGGTGGGTGAACATGCCCTCCGCGCTCCAGTGCGTTACACCGACGCCCATGCGCGCGATGATGGCGTCGGCCACGGCAGTGGCGCGGCTGGTGATGATGAAAACGGTGCGTACGACGCTGGGGCCTTCCAGGACATAGTCCGTGGCCATGCCCCATACAAAGAGCATGATCAACGAGTACAGGGCATTGTCCCAGCCGAAGACCAGTCCCAACACGACGATAATGGCGCCGTCGATGGCGATGTAAAGCTGGGTGATGGGAATGCCCGTGCGGAGTTGCACGATGCGGCTGAGGATACCGGTGCCGGCAAAGGTCGATTCGGCCCGATAGGCCAGGCCGGAGCCGATTCCGCCCAACACACCCCCGAACAGGGCATTCAACAGCGGATCGGTCGTGATACCCGAATCGGGCAGATAAGGCGCCATGATGTCGACGCCAAAGGTGTAAACGAGGGTGAGAATGGAAACTGAAACGAGAAACCGTAGGCGACCCAGAAACCAGAATCCCAGCGCCAGCATGGGAAGACTGAGGGTCAACTGGGTCATGCCGAGGGGGGTGTGCAGAAAATGATTAACGATGAGGGCCAGGCCCGAAACCCCACCCGGCGCGATTCGGGTCGGAGCCAGAAAGATGTTGAAGGTGAAGGCCTGCATGATCCCGGCAGCCAGGAGCAGGGGGAGCAGGCGTGGTCTGAGAGCGACTCGGACAGAAGGGCGACGCAGCCGTAACCGTTTCATAGCACTCGACCTCTGACATACACAGGATGATGCAGGCAGATACCCGGTCAACCGGGTTCGGGGAGGGGGTGGCAGGCTTTTCCGTTGCGGGCTAGTCGCCGGCGTAGATCCAATCTCTGAAAAGGGGAGTGAGATCACAGCCGCAATGGCTTTCGGCCAAAGTCTTCAGGCCTTCGGTTGTAGCGATGTCCCAGGCAAAGGTCTCCACGTAGTCGCGCAAGAAGGCATCGAAGATATCCTGGCCCATTTCCTCGGCCAGTTTCTCGAAGAACAGAGCCCCGCGGCCGTAGACGATACCGCTGTAAGTCGGCACATCATAGGCCGCGACCGGCAGGCCTACGGGAATATCGGCATTGTCGATGCGCGCCCAGCGCGCGGCCATACCCTGCCGCGCCCCCAGGTACGCAGCCCGACCATAGGTGTCCAGCCAGTAGAGGAGGGTGGCGTATTGGGCCAGCGATTCATCCAGCCACGGCTCATCGATCTGATCGTTGCCGACCAGGCTGTAGAACCACTGGTGGGCTACTTCGTGGGCGGTAGCGGCTTCGAAAAAACGGTTGCCGGCATCGTAGATATCGAGGGCAATGACTACGAGACCGGGATACTCCACACCGCCGGCCAGAGTGGGGGTGCCGGCCACGTCTAACTCGGTGAAGGGGTAGGGACCGAAGCGGGCGTTGAAGCTGCGCAAGGCGTCGCGGGCGTAGCGCAGGACCAGGGCGTTTTCCCGGGCGAGTTCGGGCGGCGCGTAGGCATGGAGTCGGGTCTCATCCACCTGCTCCTCCAGGCTCTGGTAGCGATGGCTGCTTACCAGATAGAAATCGCGCATGGGCCCGGCCGCCACGGTGATGATCTGGCGACCGTCCTCCTGCCTGCGCTCCCATTCTATGCCGGACGCAACCACGACCTGATCTGCCGAAGCTTTGACGCGTACCAGATAGTAGGCTGTGTCGGCGTAGACGAGATCCCCGTAGTCGGGGGGGATCTCGACGTTCCATCCTTCGTCATCGTAGACGGCAATCATGGGATAGAAGTGGGCCAGGGCCAGAACACCGTCCACGCTGGCGAAGATGCCGTAGTTCCCTCCCGGCTCGGTGGGTACCTCGACCGCGAAATCCATCCCGAGCACCACCTGTTCCCCCGGCTGCAACGCCTTGGACAGAGGCACGACCATGGCGCTGTTGTCGAGTTCGTAGCGCGGGATGACGGGTGACTGGTTTACGGTCAGGTTTTCCACCCGGCTTTCTCCCCCCTGGATGTTGGGGAAGAGGCGAAGCAAGATTTCGGTGAGCGGGACATCCTCGGTGTTGGTGTAGCGCACCTCTTCGCGGCCACGCACGTGTGTCAGGTCATCGGCAATGGTCAGGTCGATGTGATAGACGCTGGCGCCCGGCCGCGTGTCCAGTACTGCCTGGGCCTGGGAGATAAGGCCCGCGGCAAAGGGTGCGCGATCATCCCAGCCGATATCGAAGATGCCGGACGGCGGCAGAGGGGCAGGCGTGGAAGCCGGCTCGATGAGCGGGGGGGACGGCGGTGGCACCGAGTCGCCTGGACTCGACGGAGGTGGCACGGGCGGCGGGGCCACACAGGCGGCCAGGACGAGGAGCAGCAGGCAGGACAGGAAGCAGCGTTTCATGATCCTGGTGGCGGGGTGCATGCCTGGGCTCAGTCGTTTAGCCGCTGCACGCTGGGGCGGATGTTGAGTCGGTCGATGAGTTCGTTGAGTTCGGCATCGGTGAGAGCCCGGCCCTTGCCCGCATAGGCGGTGAGCGCGGCTTCCATCATGTTGGTGCCAAAAGAGCGCCCTTCGTAGCGGGGAGTGGTGGTAATCAGCCAGCGCAGGTTCCGTTCTCGCAGCAGTTCCACATCTCGTTCCGTGGTGGTGTTGGTGACGATGGTCTTGCCGCTGAGATCATCGGGCATGTGCTTGCGGATGTAGAGGAAGTCGCCGCCAATCAATTCTGCCTGGTCCCAGTACTTCTGATACTTGGGCTCGATGACTTCCTGGCTCTCACCGGTCGGGTAGAGCATGGAGATGGGAAGGTGCCGCAGGATGGGTAGCAAGAGCCTGCCCAGAAAGATCAGCTGGCCGATACTGTTGACGGGAATGGGAATGCCCAGCGCGAACATAAGGTCCCCGAACACAACCCGATCGGAGACTTCGGCAATGGCTTGAGCCATGCCAAAGCGATCGATACCGAGCGTGACGAAGGCGCTCCTGTAGTGGGGCATGCCGCCCAGTTCGGCTGCGGCCAGCTCAAACACCCGGCGTTCGAGAGTGTGTTTGAGCCCGGCACCGTCGATGGCAGGCGTTGTCTTGACATCGCGCACCAGGCTGTGGCCGGAACTGAGTTTGTAGACGCGACCGGCTACACGTAGATTCAGTTCGACGCCGCCAACGCCAAGGGCATCGACCTTCCCGTCGAGCTCGGCAAAGAGCCGGCGTGCTTTCTCCTCGTCGCCATCGACGCCGATACGCTCCAGCGATATCTCCTCGCCGTCCAGGGTAAGGACGACCTTCTTGTCCCGAGAGCTGCTGCCCAGGCTGACGCTGACCACGCGTTTCATAGGGCCTCCTGTGGTGGGTGGAGAGGATAAGAAAAGTGTTGGCAGAGAAAAAAGGGGCTATGGTAGACTGAACTCGTTTCGTCTTGCCAATGTGCGCTGTCTGGTGTACAACTCGATCATGATACCCTACAAGCTGCGATTGCAAAACTTCTTGAGCTACCGCGACGATGTGCCGCCCCTGGATTTCACGGGCATGCATCTGGTGTGTCTGGTCGGCGGCAACGGCCACGGCAAATCGGCGCTGCTGGACGGCATTACCTGGGCGCTGTGGGGACGCGCGCGGACAACATCGGATGACGAACTGATGCATGTGGGATGTGATGAGATGCAGGTGGAGTTCGAGTTCGTGTTGAATGGTCAGCGCTACAATGTGGTGCGGAAGCGACTCAAGCGCGGGCGCAGCAGGCGGTCGGAGTTGGAGTTGGCGGTGTGGGATGAGGCCAGCGGCGGATGGCAGGCTCTGTCGGAGCCGAGCATCCGCGCCACGCAGGCACGCATCAACCGCATCTTGCGCATGGATTACGAGACGTTTGTCAATTCCGCGTTTCTGAAACAGGGAGAGGCCGACGCGTTCACGAGCAAGTCCCCGGCGGAGCGCAAGGACATCCTGGCATCGATTCTCAATCTCTCGCAGTACGATGCCTACGCCGAGAAGGCCAAAGAGCTGGCAAAGGAAGCGGAGAGCGAGGTTCAGTTTCTCAAGGCGCGTCTGGATGAGATAGACGAGGAACTGGCCCGCCGCCCGCAATATGAAGAGGCGCTGCAGGCCGCGACGCTGGCGGAGAGTCAGGCCAATGCACGGCGGCTCGAGGCAGACAAAGCGGTGGCGGAATTGCGGCTGGCCGTGCGCGATCTGGCCGCGAAACAGGCGTCGCTAAAGGAGTTGGAACAGCGCATCGAGGAGGAGGTACGGGCACTGGAGGAGACGAGGCGGGCAATCTCGGCGACGCAGGCCGATCTGCAGGCGGTGAGAGAACTGTTGGCGCAGCGAGAGGACATCGCAGAAATGTACCGGCGCTTGCAGGCGGCGCAGGATGAAGAGCGACGCTGGGCAGATGTGCTGGAGGCGCGCAGGCCACTGGAGGAAGAACAACGGCGTCTGGAGCAGGCATTGCGAGAAGCGCGCGCACAAATCGAACGCGAGTTGGCCGTGGCCCGTAAGACACTGGCCGATCTGCAAAAGAGGATGACGGCGATACCTCACTTGCAAAGCAGAGCCGCAGACCTGCAGAAAGCAATGGCCGAACTGGAGGCTCTGGAACAGGCGCACAACGAACGCCGCGAACGAGTGGTTGCACTGAAGGCAGAGCAGGAGCGCCTGGCTCAGGAAAAGGCCCGCTTGGAGGAGGAAGGCAGGTCGTTGCGGGAACGGCGGGAGATCTTGTTGGAGGGCGAGGCCAGCACATGTCCGGTTTGCCGCCAACCTCTGGGCGAGGAAGGACGCAGGCACCTGCAGGCGGAATATGACGGCCGGCTGTCGGAACTTCGTGAAGCATTCAAGCGCATCCGGGAAGAGGAGAAAGCGCTGGCGAAAGAAGAGCAGGCCCTCAAGCAGGCGTTGAAAAGGGATGAGCTGGAGTTGAAACGCCTGGGTTCCTTGCGCCGGGAGCAGGCACAGGTCGAGGCACAAATAGCCGAGACGGAGCGGGCGCAGACCGAGTTGCAGGCGGCGCAGGCCCAGGTGGCGGCATTGGAGGATCGGATGCGCGGGGAGTACGCGCCCGAAATTCAGGCGGCCCTGGCCGAGGTCTCGGCCAGGCTGGACGCACTGCCCTATGATGCGGCGGCACATCGCCAGGCGCGCGAGACGGTGGCAAAACTGCGGGAAGTGGAGCGCAGGCAGGCGGAGGTAGAGCAGGCGGCCAAACGCGAGGCTGCGCTTGTCGAGACGTTGGCGGCCCAGCAGGCGCGAGAAGCTCGCGAGGCCGAGCGCTTACAGAGCGACCGGGAACGCCGGCAAGAGCTCATTGCCGAAGTGGCGGAGCTGGCATCGCTGCAAGAAGCGCTGGAAAGACAGCGTGCTGTGGCCGATGATGCGCTGGCAGAGTGGGAAAGCGCGCACGCGCAACTGGTGGCCGCGCAACAAAAGCTGCAGGCCTGCGCCGAGCTGGCAGAGACGCGCAAGCAGCAGGCGCGCCTGCTGCAGCAGACCAGGGAAAAGGCTGCACGATATCGACACCTGCGAGAAGCGTTCGGCCCGCGGGGCGTGCAGGCGCTGATCATCGAATCGGCCCTGCCCGAACTGGAAACCGAGGCGAACCGCCTGCTGGCACGGCTATCGGATGGCCGCATGAATGTACGGCTGGAGACCCAGCGAGAGCTGAAATCCGGCGGCACCCGCGAGACGCTGGACATCATCATTTCCGACGAACTCGGATCGCGACCGTATGAGCTCTATTCCGGCGGCGAGGCTTTCCGGGCCGACCTGGCGCTGCGGGTGGCGCTCAGCCGGCTGCTGGCCCGACGCGCCGGCGCGGCCTTGCAAACGCTGTTCATCGATGAAGGGTTCGGCACGCAGGATGCACAGGGTCGCGAAAACCTGATCGAGGCCATCCATATGATCAAGGACGAGTTCGCTCTGGTGCTGGTGATTACCCATATCGACGAGCTCAAAGAACAGTTCCCGGTACGCATCGAGGTGGTCAAGGAGGATGGCGCCGGCTCCCGCTATACGGTCGTGTGAGCCTGGGCCGGGGAGGATGCCGAATGAACCAGATTACGACAGCCTGGAAGCACTTTTTCCGAAGCTTTATTCTCTTCTATGATGATTTTTTCCTGCTGCTGAGTCTTTCTATCTTGCAGGGCCTGGCACTTGTGACGGTGATACTGGCGCCACCCGTGGCGGCCGGCCTGAATCTCGTGGCCCACCGCATTGCTCGCGAGAAACGGGTGGATTTCGACTTCTTCAAAGAAGGCTTTCGCCAGTACTTCTGGAAAAGCTACCAGATCTTGGGCTCCTGGCTCGTGTTGATGCTCATCGTCGGCTTTAATGCCTATTTCTACGCATTTCGGGTGCAGGGGTTGCTGAGCTATTTCAGCATCTTCTGGGTATACCTGATTCTCATCGGCCTGGCGATATGGCCCTATCTGCTGCCGGTCATGTTCTACATGGAGGAGCCCACGCTACGTGGGGTGTATCGCAACACCATCTTGCTTGCATTCAACAAGCCACTGTATGCCATCAACGTGCTGATCCAGCTCGTGTTGATCACGGTGCTGCTCCGTTTCCTGCCCTTCCTGCTGTTGTTGTGGTGGCCTGCGGCAGTAGCCCTGCTGGGGAATCTGGGCGCGCGCTACTTTGTCGGCTTTGTGCTGGAGGAAGAGGGGAAGTGAGCCGGCCGCGACGACTGCCGCCGCGGTCAGGCCTTCGACCTTCTGATTAGACAGGGGTGCTGTCCAGGTACTATCCGTATTCTATTTGCCTTTTCTGGGCGTATGCGGTATATTGCAGCCATGCCACTGCCGGAGAACCCCTGTCCCCGGCAGGACGCGAATCTGGCCGCGCAGGAGCCCGGGCCATGCTTTCCTGTTTCCTGCGAGTCAGGCAATTTGCGCCGTTCCTGGCCGGAATCACCGGCAAGCCGGCAGGGCGAAGACTCACTCCCGCCGCGGGCCCTGCAAACCGGGTTCATTCCATTCCCACGCCCCCCTGAGCATCCAGCATGCAGATCGACGAAAGCGCACAAACCTTCAATCTGGGAGTCGTCATCCGTGAGACGGGTCTCAAGGCCGATACCATACGCGCTTGGGAAAGGCGGTACGGCCTGCCCTCGCCCGGCCGCACGAGCGGGGGGCATCGACTCTATTCGCAACGCGATATCGACACCCTTAAATGGCTGGCAGCCCGCAGGGCCGAAGGTCTGACCATCAGCCGGGCCGTACGCCTGTGGCGGCAACTCGAGAGCGAAGCCAAGGATCCGCTGGTGGTCATGCCGCTGGCCGAATCGGGCGTTGCCGGGTTGGCGGCGCGCGTCAAAGGGGATGTCCTGGATGAGATCCGCCGCAACTGGCTCGATGCCTGTCTCGCCTTCGACGAGCCAGGAGCCAACGCCACCCTGGCCCAGGCGCATGCCCTCTACCCGGCCGAGATCGTGGCCCTGAACGTCATCCGGGCGGCTATGGCGGAGATCGGTGACCGCTGGGAGGCAGGAGAGATCTCGGTCCACCAGGAACACTTCGCCTCCGAACTGGCGACTCGGCAGTTGGAAGCGCTGATCGCGGCAACTCCGCCGCCGCGCCAGTCGGGCACTATCGCCGTGGGTTGCCCCCAACACGAGGAGCACACCCTCAGCGGCCTGATCATCACCCTGCTGTTGCGGCGCAGCGGTCAGCCGGCCCTGTTCCTTGGCGCCAACATCCCGCACGAGGCATTTCTGCCTGCCCTGCGGCACCTCTCTCCCCGACTGGTCATCATGAGCGCACAGCGACTGAGCACGGCCGCTTCCCTGGCCAGGCTGGCACGCACGCTCAACGAACACGGTGTGCATCTGGCCTTCGGCGGCCGGGTGTTCGTCCGGAATGTAGAACTGCGCAATCTCGTGGCCGGCTACTATGTGGGCGACCAACTGGATATCGTAGCCGACTCGGTTGAGGTCCTGTTGCAGGCGCCGCTGCGCCGCATGGAGCTGCCACCCGTCTCCCCGGCCTACGAAAGGGCCCTGGGCCGGTTCAACACCCGGCGCCTGCAACTCCATGCCCGCGTCTCGGAACTGCTTGAACGGCAGCGGACGTTTCCGCTACAATATCTGGAGACCATCAATCACTTTGTCGGCGAAGATATCCGGGCGGCTCTCGAGCTGGGCAATCTGGAGCTGGTGAACCAGGAAATCCTCTGGGCCAGAAGCCTGCTCGAACACCGCCAGTTCGCACCCGACCATCTGCGATCCTACTTCCGGGCCTATCGGCAGGCGGCGGAAGAGTGTCTGGGCGACGCCGGCAGACCCATCCTCACCTGGCTGCGTTCCTTGCCGCTCAATCCACAGGAGTAGACCATGCGTATCATCGTCACAGGAGGTACCGGCCTCATCGGCAAACCGTTGACCGGGACCCTGGCCGCTGCCGGCCATGAGGTCACCGTTCTCACCCGTAATCCCAGCGCGGTCGCCCCCAGGCTGGCCGCGGGGGTGCGCACCCATGCCTGGGATGCCCGCACCAGCGAGGGCTGGGCACACCTGATCGATGGCGCCGATGCCGTCATCCACCTCGCGGGCGAAAATATCGCAGGGACGGGCTTCTTGCCCAGCCGTTGGACCCCGGCACGCAAACGCCTCATCGCCGAAAGCCGTATCCAAAGCGGCCTGGCTTTGGTGGAGGCCATCGAGGCTGCCGAGACCAAACCACGGGTATTCATTCAGGCATCCGCGGTGGGGTACTATGGCGTCCATGGGGACGAGGTTATCGACGAGAGTCACGGTCCCGGCGCCGATTTCCTCAGCTCGGTCTGCGTTAGCTGGGAGGAGTCGACTCAGCCTCTGGAAGAGATGGGGGTGCGGCGGGTCATCGCCCGTACGGGCAATGTGCTGAGCATGGATGGGGGCTCGCTGCCCTTCAGCGTGTTGCAGTTTCGTTTGTTTGCCGGCGGCCGCCTGGGCTCGGGAGATCAGTATTTCTCCTGGATCCACATCGAGGACGAGGTGGCCGCTCTCCGTTTCCTGCTCGAGCACGAGGAGGCCCAGGGACCTTTCAATCTCACAGCGCCCAACCCCGTCACCAACCGAGAATTCACCCGTACCCTGGGACGCGTCCTCAACCGACCATCCTTTCTCTTCGTCCCGGAAACGTTGTTGCGTCTGGTATTGGGCGAGATCTCCACACTGGTGCTCGACGGCCAGCGGGTGGTTCCCTCCCGCCTGCTGGAGCTAGGCTTCAAATTCCGCTTCCCCGAGCTTTTCTACGCTTTGCGCGATCTGCTCTGAGTGGAGGGGGACAGGGGTTCGCAGCCATCCGTGTCCTCTTTCCGTGGTGGCGGTCTTGCGGGCAGGCACACCGCGATTCGAGAGTGTTCACGGGGTGTGGACGGGCTTTTCGTACATGGTCAGTCGCTTGCTCGGCCGGAAGCCAGTTTTCTGGTACAGCCGGCGAGCCGCGGGATTGTCTATGTTCACCATCAACGTGGCCCATCGGTAGCCGGCGTCGGCGTAGCAGTCCAGGGCCGCTCGCAACAGTGTCGTGCCCAGTCCCCGTCTGCGCCAGGCCGGACGCACCCCAAACTGGGCGATGTGCACAGCGTCGCGCTCGTATAGATGCCCGACCAGCGCGGCCACCGGTTCTGCGCCGCAGCGCATCAGCAAGGAGAAACGAGGCGCGAATTCCGGGTCGTTCGGATTGGTCCAGCAATCACACCAGTCGCGCCGGTCCAGGAGCCGCTCGGTTCGGGTGGCAAAGGCATCCCGGTAGACGCGATAGAAATCGTTCGCCGTGGCCGGCGTCCAATATTCGAGGGTGCAGGCAGGTGGCAGTGTTACGTGGAAACGGGAGGCGGAGAGTCGAGTGCGCAATTCCTCTTCAACATAGAGAAGGCGGAATCCCTGCTGCTCGAACAGGGCCTTGGCATCGGGTCCTCTATCCCAGAACATGATACGCAGCAGGAGGCGGCGCTCCGAGCCGAGGCCGGCGAGCATTTGCCGCCCCTGCATCTCCAGCCAGCGCAGAAGGGCAGTACCGATCCCCTGCCCCCGGAGTCGTGGATGGATGCGGCCTTCCAGGAATGCACGCTCGCTGTCAGGGCCGGGGGTGTTGGTAACCAGGCCGTAGGCCCCGATCTCGTTCTTCGGGTTGGCGGCCGCCACCCCGACCACGGCCGCTTCGATCTTCGCGCGCCATTCGTCCTGGCTCAGCAAATATGTGGCCCCATCCCAGGCTGTACATGCCTCCTGCAATTGCCGTAGGGCGCGCGCGTCAGCGGGCTCGAGGACGCGCCAGGTATGGCCGGGAACGCTCGGCAGGGAGTCGAAGAGAGCAGGTAGGAGATGGGGCATGGGATGGAGATCCAGTCGGAGGGCCACCTGTACGCGAACCCTGCGACACGATTGAGGCCCGAGAATGCAGGGGATCGACCTTCCTCAGGAGAGGTAGCGGCGGATCTGCCACAACCAGCCTCGCCTGGGCGCCAGCAGGAACGCCAGGAGGAAAAAGGAAGTACACACCAGGACGATGGCCGCACCTGAGGCAATGCTGATATAGAAGGATAGATACAGGCCAATGACGCCTGATATGGCACCGATAAACGCCGCAAGGAGCATCATGCTCGGCAACCGTCGCGTCAGGAGATAGGCCGTGGCCGGGGGCGTTACCAGCATGGCCAGCATCAGGGCAATGCCTACCGTCTGCAACGATACGACGATGGTAATGGCGATAAGGATGTAAAGCAGATAGTTGAGCAATCCGGCCGGCACACGCAGAGTTGCCGCAAGGATAGGGTCGAAGGAGAGTAGCAAGAACTCCTTGTAGAAGAGGATGATGGTCAGGATGACCACGGCGGCAAAGAGGCCGGTCAATCGCAGGTCCGCGGCCGTCACACCCAGGACATCACCGAAGAGGAAGTGGGTCAGGTCCACGGCATAGCTGCGCACGCTGGAAATGAGGGCGATGCCCAGGGCAAACATGCCCGCGAAGACGATACCGATGGTCGTATCCTCTTTCAACCCCCCGCGGCTGCTGATGAAGCCGATGCCGATAGCCGTGAGCACGGCCGTCACCAGTGCGCCCCAGAAAACGGCGATGCGAGAGCCCGCGCCCGCGAGATACCCCAGTGCCACGCCGGGCAGGATCGCATGGGCCAGGGCATCGCCGAAAAAGGCCATGCCCCGCAGTACAATGTAGACCCCGACCGTGGCACAGACAATGCCTACCAGCATGGCAGCCAGCAAGCCGCGCAACATGAAGGGATAGGAAAGGGGATTCAGCAGGAAGTCGAGCATGAGGAGAGCAGGGGCCGCGCTGCGTGGAGATGGATACAGCCGCCTCCTGGATTCTATGTCCGCCGGGCTGCATCTCCAAATACATACCTATGCCGGGTCAGGACATGCCCTCCGGCCCGCGTCCTCCCCCAGGCTGCTTTGTCCCTACCTTTCCTTGTGCTAGAATCGAGCGCACGACGCACCTCCGCAATCTTCATAAGACCGGGAGTTCTCATGAGAGAGATCGATCAGTTGCTGTCATTGCAGGATATCGACACCGACCTCGACGCCGACCGGAAACGATACGCAGAAATCCAGGAGGCTTTGAAACCACCGGCGTCGCTGCAAGCGGCTCAGGAAGCCAGAGATCAGGCTGCGGCGCGAGTGGAACACTGGCGGAAGGAGCGGAAACGACGCGAGGCTGCGGTTTCGGATCAGGTGAGGAAGATACGCGAACAGGAAGCCATGCTCTACGGCGGCCGCATCAAAGACCCCCGCGAACAGGTGGCCTTGCAGAAGAATGTCGAGGCCATGAAGCGCCATCTTGATACGCTGGAGGAGGCAGAGCTGGAGGCTATCATGGAACTGGAAGAAGGGGAGGGGCAACTGGCAGAGGCAGAAACGGCGTTGGCCGAAGCCCAGTCGCAGTGGGAGGCCGTACAGCAGAAATTGTTGGAGGAACGCGTCAGGCTCATCGCCCACGCGCGGGAGTTGAAGGCACAGCGCGAGACTGCAGCCGCGCGCTTGACTGCCGGCCTGCTCCAACGCTACGAAGAGTTACGGCAGAAAAAAGGAGGGCTGGCCGTAGCCCGTTTGCGCGGTGGCAATTGTGGCGGCTGCGGCGCTGCCCTGCCTACGGCTACCCGCCAGCAGGTCTACGGCGACGATCTGGTCACCTGTCCGGTGTGCGGGCGCTTGCTGCACGAGTAGGGGCCCGCCACAGGCGCGGTGCAGAGATTCTTCGCCGATGGATGAGGAGCCGCTGTTCGTCCTTTCTGCCTTCCAGATTCGTGGCGTGCGCCAGGCCTATCGCCGGGGCCGTACACACGTGCCCCTTTCGCTGGATCTGGGTCTCGGCCATGCTCGGGTAGAGCTGACGGAGGCCGGTATTATCCTGCCCAACGGCTGGTTGTTGTCATGGGAGGATGTCGGCCGCATTGAGAAACGCCACCGCGTCTGTTTTCGGCTGACCGAGCACGGGGCGGAGAAGATCCAGGCGTTCTCAGAGGAGTTCGGCCGGGCCTACAGCCTGATGCCCACCGAGGGAGCTCCTACCCTTCTCATCTCCGGCATTCCCATGCACCGGATCAAGGAAACAGACCCGATGGAAGACACGCGGCGCAAGATAGCAGCGGCAAAACCACGAGGCCGGGTGCTCGACACCGCCACCGGTCTGGGCTACACCGCCATTCTGGCCGCCCGGCAGGCCGACCATGTCACCACCATCGAGCTGGACCCCACCGTCCTCGCCATCGCCCGGCAGAATCCCTGGTCTCGCGAGCTTTTCAGCGCCGCCAACATCGAACGGCGCCTGGGCGATGCCGCAGAGGTCGTGTTGACGCTACCCGACGCCAGCTTCGACTGTGTCATCCACGATCCGCCCATGTTCGCTCTTGCCGGCCATCTCTATGCTGCCGAGTTCTACCGCCGGCTGCGGCAGTTGCTGCGGCCTGGGGGGCGCCTT
>RFJM01000168.1 GCA_003694905.1 Caldilineae bacterium | reverse complement strand
TACTCCTGGGTGGCCTCATCCAAGTCGCTGAGCAGGCAGCCACCATCGGCCCGCACGGTGCGGGATAGGGGGTCCACGTCCACGGAGCGCATCGGCGACAGGTCCAGCACGACGCCGTCATCGCAGACGGCGTTGCCCGCCACGTTGTGGCCGCCCCCCTTGATGGCCAGGGGCAGGCCCTTCTCGCGGGCGAAGTTCACCCCTGCGGCCACGTCGCCGGCGTTGCGGCAGCGGATGATCAGGCCCGGGCGACGGTCAATCATGCCGTTCCAGATGGCGCGGGCGTCGTCGTACCCGGCGTCACCGGGCAGTAGCAGATCGCCTTGCAGTTGGGCGCGGAGGGCCGAGGCTTCGGCGGCGTCTATCGAACGGTCAACGGGTGGGAACATAGGTTTCTCCTTGTTGAGGGTGGGTGGGTGGCATTCGACGCCCTTACCTTACCACACCCCTCGTTCCCAAAGCGTTCCAGGCCGCGTTGGGCCATCTCAGGCCGGCCGGTGGAACAGCACTGTCACGGCCTGCGCCTCCGCGGCCGGCAGGCCGCCGACCGCCCATCCGTATACCTCGTCGAAGGTGCGCTCTCCCTCCTCCCCCCGGCCCTGAGCCCGCAGGATACCGCGCAGCCCCTCCGCTGCGCGTAGGGCGTCCATGCGGTTTCCTTGCTCTCGGGCCACCGCAACGGCCTGGCGGAATGCCCCTTCTGCCGCGGCTTTGTCCTGGGCGGCCAGCACGCGACCGTGGATGGTGGCGATGGCCGCCTCCGACCAGCGCTCCCCGCTCTCCCATCCCCCCTGCTGTGCTTCCGCCAACAGCATCTTGCTCTGCCGGTCGCCCCCGTCCGCGGCCAGGGCCTCGGCGATGAGGGCGCGATAGTAGGCGCACCCCACTTCGGAATCGGTGGCGCGGAAGTAGCTCAGCCCCTCGCGCATGGCCTGTAGGCCGTCGGCGGTGTACCCCTTCTGATGCAGGGCCCAGCCCAACAGGACCTTGCTCTGGGTGGCGAAATAGGGGAATTGGTACTCCTCGGAGAAGGAGATGGACGCGCCGGCAGCCCGCAACGTGGCCTCCGCGTCGCCGCGCAGGTTTTGCAGCCAGGCGAACCAGTGGAGCGCGTAGGCGCGGCTGAAAAGGTGGTCCAGCTCGCGGGCGATGGCCAGGGCCTCCCGTCCCGTCTTCTGGGCGCAGAGGGGATGGGCCAGGTGCCACCGCACCAGGGCCAGCCGGATGCGGCAGACCACCGACGGGTCTTGGGCGTAGGCGCGGATGTGCGTCTCGTGGTGTTGGGGCCTGTACAGGGCGATGGCCTGTTCCAGGTGCGTTTCCGCCCGTGGGAAATCCCCCCGCCAGTGGTGGGTGACTCCCAGCACGTAGTGGGCCTCGACCTCGGCCACGGGGTCGCCGTCGGCCCGCGCCTGGGCCAGCAACTGCTCGCCCAGCTCCCTTGCCTCTGCGATCCGCCCCGTGACCAGCTTGCTGATGGCCAGCATCCGCAACAGGGGCGGGCTGATGGGCTCGCGGACGCGCTTGGAAAGGGCCTGCACGCGGGCACCTGCGGCCTGCACCTGGCCGGCCCCGTAGCCACGGCCCTGCACCAGGCTGGGCGAGAGCGTCAGCAGCAGCTTCAGCATAGTGCGGTCCCGCTCCTCCCCTTCGAGGTGCGCTTCGCACAGACGCAAGCCCTGCTGGAGGTGGCGCTCCGCCTCATCGTTGGCGAACAGGCGTTGCGCGGTCCGCCCCGCCCGCAGGTGATAGGCGATGGCCCGGCGGGGGAAACCCGCTTGCAGCCAGTGGTGGGCCAGCCGGGCGCTGTAGGCGTCGAGGTGGTCGGCGTGCATCTGCTCCAGGGCCTGGGCCACGCGGCGGTGCAGGACCCCCCGGCGGGCGTGGCCGATCTCGCCCTCGACCACGTCGCGGATGATGCCGTGGCTGAAGTCGTAGGCCATAGGCCCCTGGGCGCGAATGAGGCGGTGTTCCCACAGCTCGTCCAGGGATTGGAGAACGGTTTCCTCGTCCTCCTCGCACGCATGGGCGAGGGTCTCGAAGGTGAAGACGCGGCCCACGACGGCGGCCAGGGCCAGCAGTTTGCGCGACGCCGGGGAGAGGTGGGCCAGACGGCCCTGGATGACCGCCTGCACCCGTTGGGGCAGGCCCTCGTGTTCCCAGAGCATCCGGCGCAGCGACTCGCCGTTGCCTTCGTTCAGCGAGGCACGCACCATTTCCACGATGAAGAGGGGGTTGCCCTCGGTGCGGCGGTGAAGGGCGGCTGCCGTCTCCCCGTCCAGGCCACGCCCGGCCACGTGAGCGGCCAGCAGCGCGGTCTCGGCGGCATTCAACGGTCCCAGTTTGATCTCGGTCATCATCCCCTGTCGGCGCAGCTCCAGGTGGAAGGCGGTCATTGCCGCGTTGTTGGCCGCGCCACTGCGCACGGTGGCGAGGATGAGGATGGGCGCGGAGGGGTGGGAACGGAGCAGGTAGGTCAGCCAGGCCAGGGTCTCCGGGTCGCTCCACTGGATGTTGTCGAGGAAGAGGAGCAGGGGCTGGGAGGCGGCCAGCACGGCCTGGGCGATGGCCGAGAAGAGCCGTTGCCGTTGCCAGCCTTCGGTCAGGGGCGCGGGCTGGGGCAGGTGGGGATGGTCGGCGTGGAGCCGGGGCAGCACCCGCGCGATCTCGACCTGCCAGACCTCGGGCAGTGCCTGCAAGGGGCCGTAGATGGCCGGGGATTGCAGCCACTCGCCGATGGGGCCGTAGGCCAGACGGCCCGCGGCCTCGTAACAGCCGGCCACGACCACGTTGTACCCCAGGCGGCCCACGTACGCCATCAGCTCCTCGGCCAGCCGGGTCTTGCCCACGCCCGCCTCGCCCTGGATGCTGAGCACACGTAGCGAGCCCCGGCCGACTTCCTGCCAGACCTGCTGGGCCTGGCGAAGCGCCCCTTCCCGGCCCACCAGGGGGATGTCCTGCTCACGGACCAGGCCGTCGGGCCTGACGTCGCTCATCGTCAACAGGCGGTCGCGCAGTGCACGGGTGGCGGGTTCCGGCTCTACCCCCAGTTCCTGGTCCAGCACGGCCACGCAGCGCTTGTAGATGCGCAACGCACCGGCCCGGTCGCGGTTCAGCGCGTGCAACCGCATGAGTAGCCGGTGGCCGGATTCGTCGAATTCGTCCAGGGCCAGCAGGCGTTCACCGTAGGTCAGGGCGCGGGCGTAGTCTCCCCGCCCTTCCAGCACCCGGAGGAGCCGCTTGAGGGCCGTGGAGAACCTCCGGCGCAGGGTCTCGCGTTCGGGGATGATCCAATCGTCATAGCAGTCCAGCAGCAAGTCGCCCCGGTAGAGGGCGATGGCGTCTTCCAATGCGGTAGCCTCCCGGCGGAGATCGTTGTCGGCCGCAGCTTGCTCCGCCTGAGCCAGGAGGGCGGTGAACTCACAGGCGTCCACGTACACGGGTGCTTCGACCTGCCAGCGCAGCGCGGTGTCGAAGGTCAGAAAGTCCTCAATGGGGGGGAAGAGCCGGCGCAGGCGGTGAAGCAACTGCCGCAGGTTGGTGCGGGCCTGGCGTTCGCTGGTGTCGGGCCAGAAGAGGAAGGCCAGGCGCCGGCGGGGGATCGCTTCGTCGGGGTGGAGGGCCAGGTAGGCCAACAGGGCCTGCGTACGACGGGCGTGCAGGTCCGCCACTGCCCGATCTTCATACGTCACCTGAAAATCGCCCAGCAGGAAAAGACGCAAAGGGGGCCCTGCTTTGACATCGAACATGGGTTGGGTGATCTACCCTTCGTAACCCACGAGCATTGTGAGGAGGGGGTGGGGGGATCCTGCGGCAAGGGGAATGGGAGATGGGGCACGGCGAGCCGTGCCCCATCTCGACCGGAACGTCTCAGGTCTCCTGGATGTGCTTCTTGACTTCGGCGATGATCTCCGGGGTGACCTTCACCTGATGCACCTGCTCCGCGTGGGCAGCGACCTGGCGCAGCAGCTCTTCCTCGGTAGCGGCCTCGACGACACCGTCACAGTCGAACCCCAAGTCTCTACAGCGAAGAACCTTCATCTCGTGACTCCTTTCGTGTGGGAACACCTTTGGGTTTGGAAGAGACGACGTGTCGGCAGTGTGTCCGGTTCTCCTGCCGATGTCCCACTATACCACACCGGGCGTTCCCAGACCGTTCCACGGCAAGAGGGGGCAGAGGTCAGGAGGTCCCCAACCCGGCGTCTCTGGCCCGGATGATGGCCTCGGCCCGGTCCGCCACCTGAAGTTTGCCGAAGATGTTGGAGACGTGGTTGCGCACCGTCTTCTCGCTGAGCACCAGACGCTCGGCGATGGCCCGGTTGGTGAGGCCCTGGGCGATGAGGGTCAGCACCTCCCGCTCGCGCTCCGTCAGTTCGGGGAAGGCGGCCAGGGAGGGCTGCGCCGGCGTATGGGCGAAATAGTGCATAATCCGGTCGGCGATGGTGGGGCTGAAGATGGCCTCGCCGTGGGCCACGGCCCGCACGGCTCGCAGCGTCTCTTCCCCTTCGGCCCCCTTCAGCAGATACCCTCGGGCTCCCGCCCGCATAGCCGCAAAGACGGTGTCGTCGTCAAACATGGTGATGACCAGCACCGCGATGTCCGGGTTCTCTGCCAGGATGCGGCGCGTGGCCTCGATGCCGTTGATCTCCGGCATGTTCAGGTCCATCAGCACCACATCAGGCCGGAGCTCCACGGCCATGTCCACGGCTTCGCTGCCCGTGGTCGCCTCGCCCACCACCTCCATATCCGGCTCGCCTTGCAACAGGGTACGCAGGCCAAAGCGGAACACGGGATGGTCGTCGGCGATGAGGATCCGGGTTGGACGGGTTGGGGTCATGACAGTTCCACCAGAGGAAGCCAGGCGCGAATGACCGTGCCACCGTGCGGGTCGTTCTTGAGGGTGAAGTGCCCCTCCAATTCGGCCACCCGCTCTTGCATGGAGCGCAATCCCACACCCATACGCAGGTCCGTGGGCAGACCATGCCCATCATCTTCGACAGTCACACAGAGGTACTCCCTTTCCAGCGTCAAGGTGATGCGGCAGGTGCTGGCGTGAGCGTGGCGCATCACGTTGGTCATCCCCTCCTGGGCGATACGGAAGGCGGCCACTTCCACCGCCGCGGGCAGAGAGGGCATCGGATCGGGCGCGTCCACGAGGAATTGGACGCCACTCTGAGCGTAACGGGCCGCGCTTTCACGCAGGGCCGCGGTCAGGCCCAGGTCATCCAGGGCCGGCGGGCGCAGTTCGTACACCAGGCGGCGGATTTCCTGGACTGCACTCTGGGACTGGCGCTTGAGTTTTTGCAAGATGGCTACTGCGGCCTGGGGGGCGCTGTCTATCAGCCGGACCACCACCTCAATGGTCAATGTCATGCTGGCCAGATGAGGACCCAGGCCGTCGTGCAGGTCACGGCGCAGGCGACGGCGTTCCTCTTCGCGGGCGCTGACCAGACGCTGGCGGGAGCGACGCAGGTCCGCGGTGAGCTGAGCGGAATGGGCAACCGCGCCGGCCTGGCGGGCGACGTTTTCCAGCAGGGCGATGTCCGTCTGGTTGAAGGCATCCCCCGGCTGGCGCGGGGCCACCAGCAACTGGCCCACAGCCTGCTCCCGGTAGATGAGCGGGAAGGCACGGACCTCGGTGGTGGGCTTGCCGTACTCCGCGGCCATCGCCAGTTGCCCATCGCTGCGCAGGCCCACGGCCACGTAGGGCAACTTCAGAGCTTTGGCGACCGTTTCGGTCAGGACGGACAGCATGGCTTCGGGCGAGACGGCGGACTCCATGCGCCGGCCCAGTTGCGAAAGCACGGCCAGCGGTGCGTCCCGCTCGCCGTAGAGCAGACGGTTCACCCCACGCTGCAAGCGGATGTGCAATGGGTGGAAGAGAACAGCCACCAGCGCGGTGGCGAGAAGGGCTGCGGCCCAATTGCCCTGGGTCTGGACCAGCGCCCCGGCCGCGCCCACCGCCAGGGCGTAGAGGCCCACCACCAGCACGGTGAGCACACCGTAGACCAAGGTGCGGTTGATCAGCAGGTCAATGTCGTAGAGCCGGTAGCGCAGGATGGCGATGGCGATGGAAACCGGCATAGATGCTGCCATGAGGAAGAGCAGGACATTGGCGACAGGGCCGGATAGCTGTCCCACTATGCCTGCAAAGGACATCATCACCGCAGCGTAGGCGAACCATTTGAGTTGCTGTTGCGTGACCGGGTCTTGAGAGCGCCGGTAGCGTATGACCAGGGATGCGGCCGCGGTGAGCATGAGGAACATACCCGCCATCGGCGTGACCACCCGAGGGTCAAGAGCGGTGATGAGGGTCCCATTCCAGGCTTCTATGCCGAAGGGATTGATGACGTCTCCGTTGTTGGGCAACGGGCCGGGCAGGAGAATCATCCAGGCGGAGTTCAGGACCATCCAGGCTGTGCCAAGCCAGGCCACGATGCGCCAACGGGGGGAGAGGAAGCGGCCCGTGGGAAACAACAGAGGGATGTAGATGGCCGACAGGGCGTAGGAAGGCGCCCACATCCAGTTGAAAAGTCCGGCGACGATGATGCTGGCAGGGACCCAATGGGGCCTGGCGTGAGCTGCGTAGATGGCGAACTCCTCGCTGAATCCTGTTAAGGCGGCGAGCAGCCCCATCACCAACAACATCCAGCCGATGGGGTGGCGGGGGTAGCGACGGGTGATGAGCATGCCGGTCGAGCTCCCCAAAACGGCCATCAGCGACTGGAAGCCCCAGAATCCCCAGCGGTCGGACTTGGGGGCCGCGCGGTTGAGGAAGAGCAGGGTCAGTCCGACCAGGGCGATGAGCAGTACGACGATGCCGAAGAAGATCGGCGCCCATGCAGGAGCATAGGCGCCGACCTTCCTTCCGGCAACCGGGGGAGGGATTGCCATCCCCGACCGTTCCCCCTGAACTGTTTGAGCCGTCCGCTGCATCTGGGGGGTCATCATAAACAAATTATAACCGATTTGGTCCGATTTGACCAGGGGCTCTTTCCTGGTGATTGCCCACATCTTAGGGGCAGGAAGGTGCGTTACACCCCCACCAACGCAGGATGGGGAGGCTATCACCGCCAGACGGTGGGCAGATACAGGACATCTGCCATTCCTCTCAATGATTGATGGTTAGCATCCGAACAGGTACCACTGCCCTCTCCTACCTCCGAGGCGACTTCATGAGGGTCATACGCCAGATGCGCCCCAGGTTGAAAGGCAGGCATTGCCACGAGTCGCCGTAGTCGGTGGAATGCCAGACCTGCCCATTGGCCAGCCCGGCGTACACATGCCCCGGCGAGCCGGGGTCGGTGAGGAGCGCGTAGGCCAGATAGGGCATCGGTTGGGGCAGGCCGCCTCCCAGCTTCTCCCAGGCTGCGCCGCCGGCCTTGCGGAAGATGTAGCTGTTGGCTGCACCGTCCACGTGGGCCTGGGGAACACCCTTCCAGCCGATGGGCCCGGCCGAGATGTACCAGATCTCAGGCCGCTCTGGATCGGCCGCGCAGGCCCAGCCGTAGCGCCGGTCCAGGCCCTCGCGCGGCTGCTCCCAGGTGCGGCCGCCGTCTTGCGATACCGCAGCCCCGCGGCCGCCCGCCTCGTACACCCAGTCGCCGTTCTTGGCGTGGAAGGTCAGCGAATGGCAGTCCCGGATCGCCCCCTTGCGGTGATTGGACCAGGTGCGACCGCCATCCTCGCTGCGCACCACCGCCCCAAACTCGATCCCGGCCACCACCACCTTCGGATCGGTGGGTGAGAGGGCGATGGCCATCACATAGGCCCGCCAATCGGGTGGTTCGGCCGGAGAACGCCAGAACCGCCGGCCGCGGATGCGCTGGAAAGCCTCCAACTCCATCCAGTGGGCACCGCCGTCCTCGCTCTTGAAGACGGCCGGGGGCTTCGTCCCCGCGTAGAGCACCCCTGGATCGTGCGGGCTGACGGCCAGAGACTTGACGATGTGCCTTTCCATCCCAAGGAGCCGCCAGGTGAGGCCGTGGTCGTCAGAACGGAGGATGCCCTTTGAGGTTCCTGCGTACACGCGGGCGGGATGGAACGGATCGGCGGCCAGGCACGCTACCCGATGCCCGATGGCGTGGTGGGTCACCCGCCATTCCCCGCTGGAGGTGCGCTCGGCGCGGGTAATGCCGTTGCTGTGGGCGTTGAGAAAGATGTGGGTCATAAGCGAATCCTCTATTCCGTTGAGAGGCTCGGTAGACCCAAATGAGCCGGCGCATCCCCATGCGCCCGTGGGCGATATGGGGATGTCGCCCTACGCAAACTTGGATCCACGGAAGCTCTTGCTTTCGAGCATTGTAACCGTTGCCGCGTAGACCGCGTTCAGGAGCAGAATGTAGCCGAAGAACTCGGCGACCACGTACCAGCCCTCGCGGGGTATGGCAACCAGGCCGATGATGGAGACGTTCATGCCCAGCAAGGCCATGAGCAGTATGCTGGTGAGCAGGAGAGCGCCGAATTGCATCCAGCGGCGTCCACCGAAGATCAGGCCGCCGATACCGGCCGCAAGCACGGTGAAGAGAGCGGTGAGGGGCAGGGCCTGGACTGTCAGCTCTGAGGGTGGGGGGCCACCGGCGAGCAGGGCTTCCATCGTGATCACCGGTTCAAAGAGCAGCACCGACGCAACGGCGAGCAGCAGGAACAGCGCATCGTAGAACAGGTTGTAGCTCAACCAACTCTTGGCCGACGGTCGCTCGAAGAGCAGCCGGTAGCTCCAGCCTAGGCACAGGCCGCACACCGCACCCGCTGCCGCCATGATGGGGAACGAGAACCAGATGTTGTTGATGAAGATCTGATGGGCGACGGTGAAAACCAGCACGGCGACGACCCCCGCGATGGCGCTGGAGCGGATAAAGCGGCCGGTATCGTCTGAAGATGCAGTCCGAACTCTCATGTGAGGAACTCCCGTGCAAAGCGTGCGGCTCGCGGAGAATCGTCTATACTACACAACCATACCGATGACGGCGATGACCATGAGCACGGCGGAGATGCGACTCCCTTTGCTCACGGTGGCCTGGAGCCGATGGACGGTCGCCATCTGTTCCGGGGTGGGCGGGCCACCCTGGGCGGCCATCTCCTGCGCCAGCATCTTGAGCTTGCCCGCCGAGCGCCCCTGCATAAAGGTGCCGACGAAGCCGGAGAGGATGCCGGCGGTGGCACCCAGGGTCAGGGGCAGATGGGGGCCGAACATCTCCGCCACGTCAAAGCCGTGCAGCCGCCAGAACAGCAGCAGTCCGGCCAGGATGGTCCCCCAACCGGAGAGGGCGATGGTCGGGGAAAAGCGGGTGCTGGTGATCAAAGTCTGCATCACCTGACCTCCGGCCTGACCGGCCCGCTCGATGGTCGGCTCCAGGAAAAGGGTCAGGAAGAAGGTCGTTCCCACCCAGAAGATGGCCAGGAAGATGTGGATGAAGCGTAGAGTGGTGATGAAATCCATGAGAACCTCCTTGGGTGAAAGCTGGCAACGTCTAGTTGGACCCCGTCTCGACCGGCGGCAACGACTGCAGGAACAGCCAGACCGCCTTGAGTTCCTCATCGGTCATCGCGCTGATGGACTGAAAGGGCATCACCTGGCTGAGCCGTTCGCCACCGGGCTCCACGCCCGTGCGCATAGCCCGGATGAAGTCCGCCTCCGACCATTCGCTCAGATGCCCGGCTGGGGTGAGG
>RFJM01000020.1 GCA_003694905.1 Caldilineae bacterium | reverse complement strand
CTTCCCGGTGAGCAGCGCCTCCACCAGTTCGACCGTGCGCGGGTCCCGGCCGATACCAGGCCCCACCAACAGGGCTTTGTGGCCGGGAAGCAGGGATTCCAGCAAGGGCAGGGCTTCTTCGGTCAGGGCGCCCATGTCCGAAGGCAAAATGGTGTGCACGGGCTCGGGCGCGACGCTGGCCGCGATTTCGCCGACAAGGGCCGGCGCGGCCAGATGCACCAGCCCTGCCCCCACGCGATAGGCCGCGATGCTGGCGATGATGGCCGCGCCGGGAAAATTGGCGCTACCCGCCACGATGAGGGCACGGCCAAAGGTGCCCTTGTGAGCCGCGGGAGGCCGTTCGGGCAAGAGAGAGGCTATCTCATAAGGTGTCAGTAAATCGGGCGCATCCTCTGGCGCCAGACCGCGGTCGATGTTGATGTCGGCAATAACCAGGCGCCCGCAGGCCGAGGCGCCCGGCTGCAAGAAATGTCCCCGCTTGGGCAGGGCGAACGTAACCGTGATGTCGGCCGGCAGCGCCAGGGGGTCGAGTTGACCCGTGTCGCAGAACAGGCCGCTAGGACAATCACAGGCCACCACCAGCAGTTCGGGGCGAGAGGAAGGTCGGGTGGGATCGAAACGTCGGGGTTGCCACCGGCGTCGTTCCGCCAGCACCTGATGTACAACCCCCAGCAGTTCTGCCAGCGAGCCGCTCAGGGCGCGTGTGTTTCCCGTGCCCAGCAGTGCGTCGACCAGGACGCCGCATTCGGCCAGCAACGCCCGCAGACGCTCGTGGTCGGGGTCGTTCTCGGCCCACTCCACGTCGCTAACCGCCGCCACCAGGGGATCCTGCGCGCTCTTTCGTTTCCAGATGTAGGGTATGGCTTTGACGCCGGCTTCTTGCAGGCGCGCACACGCCACCAGCCCGTCCCCACCGTTGTTGCCCGGCCCGATCAGAAAGAGCACGAGGGACCGGGCAGGAGCTTCGGCCAGGACGGTATCGGCCAGGGCCGCGCCTGCTTCGGCCATCATCTGATCATACGAGAAACCGGCAGCATCGGTGGCCTTCTCCATGGCCACCATCTCGGCAACGTTGACGATCTTCATGAGAGCAACTCCTGGCGCACAACCGCTGAGGGCTGACGACTGTTATCCCGAGCCGCAACGATGAGATAAACCAGGGCAAGCGCCGCGGCCAGTGCCAGCAGGAAAATCAGGCTGTAGGCGAGAGGAATGGCGCGGCTGTCGGCAGAGCCGATGGGATTCACGGGGTGGCGAATCACCGCGGTATTGCGGCTGAGGAAGAGCACCAGCGCCGATAGCACGATCTGGGCGGCGGCGGTAAAGCGTCGGGAATCTACCCAGCGCGTAAGCACTACGAAGAGCAGACCTACGGCCAGCACGCGCAAAGTCATCTGGGTACGCGGCTCCTGGAAATCGACCCAGACGCCCCAACTCAGTTTCGCCGGCACCATCGAGAGCACAAATCCTGCCAGCCAGAGGCCCAACGCCACCCAGCCCATCGTCTCCAGCCAGAGGAAGAGGCCCTCCCGCCCCAGCCAGTAGAGAACCGACAGTACAAGGGCGCTCGCGAAGAACAATAACGAGACCTGCGTGAGGCTGGCGTGGGCATAGACCCACCGTACCAGCGTTCCGAGGGTGCGTTCGGTGGGAGCCATGGCCGCGGCCAGTAGCCAGGCGACAGCGAAGAGAATGAAGAGAACTCTAGGATAGATCTGCTTGTGGGTCATAAGGTACTTCGGGGATGACAGAGGAGGGTGCCACGGCCGACAGCGGGTCAGGCAGCCATTTTCTCAGATGCGTGCAAGGCCTGGCGGATCTCTCGGGCGTGGGTCTGGAAATGAGCGCAGGGATAGAGAAAGAGCTGTTCCAGGGTCACAAAGCCGGACAGCTGAGGATCCCAGCCCGGATAATTCATGCCCTTATTCCACTCGTCCGGTCCGATTTCTTCCAGCAAGACCAGCACGCGGCGGTGCTCCCGGTCATACAGGGCACCGATATGGCCGCGATCGGTCTTGCGGGCGCCACGCCGCGCGTACCATTCGTTGAAGCGGTGGAAGAGGAACGCCGGCAATCTGGGAACGCGGCGGTTCTTACGGATGAGCGAGACATCCGCGGGGAGAAAACGCAAGGCCGTGATGATATGGAACATCACCTCGCCCACGGTCCAGGCCGGGTTCATGCTGGGCTTGTGCCAATCGTCCTCGCTTAGTTCGGCCAGCAGTTGATGGTATTGTGCCCGTGTTTCCTCCAGGCTCTGTGCGATACGGATCTTGACGTCGGCCGGGTCCATATTCGTGGTCGCGGAAGGGGTGGTTGGGGTAACGTTCCTGTCATTATGCGCGCGGGCTTGGGATCCGGGCAAGAATTGCGAGCGAAGGTGAAGGGGAGTCCGGTACCGCCCACCTCGCGTCTGGATCTGCCTATGGGACCAGATCGATGACAACGATTTCGGGCGGACAGCGAAAGCGGAAAGGTGTCGACTCTCCCATGCCTCTGGACACGATCATCTGACTCCGACCCGGCAGGTTGTCGAAATGTCCGGCCGGTTTCTGGCGCGGCAGGTGGGTGCCCTGAGTGTGGATGGCGCCGAGGCCGGGCAGGATCACCTGTCCGCCATGGGTATGCCCTGCCAGGATCAGAGCAGCACGCGCTGCCGCCGGCTCATAGGCCAGATCCGGGTTGTGGGTGAGGAGGATGAGGGGGGCATCGGACGGCACCTGAGCCAGGGTGCCCGCCAGGTCGGGATGGCCTTCGATGGGGTCATCCACGCCCGCCACCCACAGGCCCGCATCTGCAGACAAGTCGCAGGCGCGGTTGTTGAGCACCTCCACGCCGTACATCTCTAACAGGGCGACGAGTTCGCGGGTATTGTTGGGCACGGCCGCAAAGCGCAGGCGGTCATTCCGATAGATCTGCCAGGCCAGCTCCAGAAGCCGTTTTGTTTCCTGCCAGGCCGTCGCCAGCCGCTGGGAGGGCGTGGTCGCCTGCCGTATCTGCTGCCAGGCATTGCCGAAGAACTCGGTGTAGGAATATTCCACGTAGTCATGATTGCCCAAGACGGCGTAGGCGCCGAACCGCGCCGGTGGCAGGGCCTGCAACATCATCTCGACAGCATCGAGTCCGGCATCGTTGTGCAGAAAGTCTCCCGTGAGCAGGATCAGATCCGGTTGCAGTTGGGATAACCAGGCCCGGATGCGCCGGAGTCGGCTGCGACGGATCCAGTTGTCGGGGCCGAAGTGTTGGTCGGAGAGATGCAGAAGGCGCAGGCCGGCCAGTTCGGGCAGGTGGAGCCGATAGCGGCGCAGGACCATGCGCGGACGCTCGCCACCCCAGGCATAGAACAGGAGAGCGCTCGCGGTCAAAGCGCCGAGGGTGAGGACTTTGCCTGTCCATCTGCTCATCCTTGACGTGCCTCCATCTTTGCAATAGCTCTGCGGGCAGCCCGGCTGATTCCCCAGTCGCGACTGCCGATGAGGGCGCGGACGCGCTTGCGGGCGATGGGCTTTCCGAAGCGCCCCAGTCCTTCGAGCGCGGCCAGGACGACCCATCGATTGCTGTCGTTCAGCGCATCCATCAACGGCAGGGTGGCACCGGGATCCCCCAGCTCGCACAACGCTTCGGCGGCTGCCTGCCGCACCTCGGCGCGGCGGTCGGCGAGCAGGTCTGCCAGCCGCACCAGATTGCGCTCGTCGGGGCAGGCGGCGAGGGCGCCGGCCGCGATGCGACGCAGCCGGTGATCCCTCATAAAACTGGCTTCGTACAGGCCTTGGTGTGCTGCCGGGTCGGCGGCCTGCTCTGCCAGCCGCCGTGCCGCATCTACCCTGCTTTCAGGATCGGCAGTGCGCAATAGATAGATCAGGCGCTCGATAGACGGCTCGGACATGGCATATCTACGCGGTCTGTAGCAGCGACAACAGGGCCGAACGCCGAGGTAGGGATGGCTGGGCGCCCAGCCGGGTGGCGGCCAGTGCGCCCGCGGCCGCACCCCAGCGCACGGCCTCGGCCGTGGTCTTGCCCTCGGCCCAGGCCACGGCAAAACCCGCAACGAAGGCATCACCCGCGGCAGTCGTGTCGACGGCCTCCACGGTAAAGGCCGGTTGCCGCACTCTGTCGTCGTCGTCGAACAGCAGGGCACCCCGGCTGCCCAGGGTCAGGATGACCGCCCTGGGGCCTCGTTCCAACAGGCGCCGCGCTGCAACATCCATGTCTTCCTCGCTCCCGAGCGGATGTCCGGCCAGCAACGCCGCCTCATGCTCGTTGGGTATCAGGATATCGACCAGAGAGAGCAGATCGGGAGGTAAGGGGCGTGCGGGCGCGGGATTGAGGATGACGGGGACCGAGGCTGCGCGGGCCAGGGCCGCGGCCTTCAGCACCGCGGCGTCCGGGATTTCCAGTTGCAGGAGCAAGACATCGGCTGCGGCAATGAGCCCGGCCGCGGCTTCGATATCCTGTTCGCTCACGGCCATGTTGGCGCCCGGCGCCACCACGATGCTGTTTTCGCCCGTGTCGTCCACCAGGATAACGGCGATCCCGGTGGCCACATCGGGCGTCTCTCGCACATGATCGGCGGCTACTCCGTTGGCGGCCAGACCGTCTATTAGTTCGCGGCCAAACGTATCTCGACCCACGCGAGCGACGAGGCCGACGCGCGCCCCCAGCCGTGCCGCGGCCACCGCCTGGTTGGCGCCTTTGCCTCCGGGCACAGTGTGAAAGTCGTGGCCGATAATGGTTTCACCCGGCGCGGGGATGCGCGGGGAACGTGCCACCAGGTCCATGTTGATAGAGCCTACGACGACGATGTGAGGATGCGGCTTATGCTTCATCACCGGAAGCGGGGAGGAAGAAGACGGCGGGGATGCTGACCAAAGCGATCAGTCCGCTGGCCAGATAGGCGTTGTGCAGGCCAAAGCGGTCTGCCAAGAAGCCGACGATCCAGACGGCAGCAGCGCGCATGAGAAACCCCAGCATCAGATAGATACCGTTGGCCAGGGCGCGATGTGCGCTGAACTGATCTTGTACCAGGGCCAACATGACCGGCTGCGGCGAGATGGCCACAAGCCCCAACAGCACCAGCGAGACGGGAGTCAACCAGAGCGGCCCGAAGAGGAAGGCCAGGAGCAAAAGAGGGGCAAGCCCGAAGAGCAAGAGCAGAATCCGTTTTCGTCCCAGGCGGTCGCTCAGGGTGCCGGTGACAAGCGCGCCCACGAAGCCCGCACCTTCCAGAATAGTGAGCGAAGCAGCGGCCAGCCACAGGTTGGTGTGCAGGACGTCGCGCATGAAAAGAGGGAGGTAGGTGGTTAGCGCGGCCATCATGAAGAGCCGGCCGGTCATCAGCCAGGAGAGGGGCAGGAAGACGCGCCGCGCCTGGGGCCAGAAGTGCGCCAGGAGGGTGGGTGCGGTGGGCGGGGGCATCGCCGAGACATGCCGCAACCGCAGGTAGAGCAGACCCGAAACCAGCCAGCCCCCCACGGCCAGCCGCCAGATGCCTTCCAGGCCAAACCAGGTGACCCCTGCAACTACAACCAATGGCCCTACCGTGCGCGCCAGTTCCCCCGCGGCCATGAAGATGCTCATGCCGGTACCCACGCGGCGGCCGGCAACCTGTCCCACCATGGCCGGAGCCGGCGCGTGGAAAGCGGCGATGCTGACACCGGCTGCCAGCAACAGCATCGCCAGGGTCAGGTAGTTGGAGGTCAGGCCCAGCGAGCTGAACAGGGTGGCCGACACGGCAGGCGCCAGGATGATGAAATAGCGCAGGCTGACGCGATCGGCCAGGTAGCCGATAAAAGGGTTGAGCAGACTGGGGAGCTGGGTAAAGATGGAAAGGCCACCCGTCAGGGCATAGCCCACGCCCAGGCGTTCCTGGATGAGAGGAAGCAGTGGGGCCAGGAAGGCGCTGTAAACATCATGGGTGAAGTGGCCGGCCGCGATGGCGGCCACCTGGTCGGCATGAAAGGTGCCATCTCGCGGCGACCTCTGGGCCGCGGTCGCCTTCTTGCTTGGGGTTGTGAGAACGGTATCGGTCACGATGTGTTGTAGAGCTCCGGCAGGTACGGTGGACCGGGTAGAAAGATCGAAGTGCGCTTCGAGCCCAGGAAACCAGGGCAAGCGCCCGCATTCGCGGCAAGGTCAGGGGCGATATTCTGCTTCCAGGTGGGCTCGTATTTCGGCTTCGCTGAACCATACGGGCTTGAGCTGCCGCCGGGCGAAGAGGGGGGACTGATCGTTGTAGTGGGGCGAGCCGGCGTCCAGCGTGGCCGAGCCAAACTGGTGGATACTGTAGGAACGCAGTGTTCCATCCGGCAGCCACCGCACCAGCAAAACGTAGGAATCGCCTGCGTCGCCGCGTAGGCGGCCGTCTTCCTGCAATTCGCCGTAGATGGCATGTAGCAGATCGGGTCCGCCCCCCAGGCCCAGGTCCAGATCTCCCCTCTGCAGGCGGTTGACCTGCGACCAGGGCACGTCCAGCCGGCCGAAGTGTTCCTGCAGATGGCGCACAGCGTGGCCGTAGGCCTGCCACAGCGCCTCGTCGTCGATTTCGACCTCCGACTGCCGCGAGAGTCGTACTCCTTCGTTTTCTTCGGCGAGATAGATCCAGGTGAGGATGGCCAGGGATGCTTCGCGGCTGTCCGGTGCGGCCCGGCGGTCCCAATGTCTCAGCAGGTCCAGTCCCTGTCGCTGCAAGGGGTCGTCGGGCGGCGGGGCTGCCAGCAATCGCCGGATGAAGCCCACCAGATCCGACTCTTCGGCATAGGTCATGTCGAATTTGTAGCGTTTGAATTCCTCGAAGTTGATGGAATCGTCGGCGCCGAAGAGGGCCAGAGCCCGCCATGCCCGGTTGGACATGAGCCTGTCGATGCCAAAGGTGCTCGAATAGGCAGCAGGGTCGGGATTGCCCTCGCCGATAGTCGTGCGAAAAGGAGTGCTATTGGCGTTCTGGATGAATCCGGAAGGTGGGTTCAGCACTTGCGGGAGCCGGTCGAAAGGCAGATACTCAGTCCATAGGGTGGCGGAAGTGTTCCCGGGGAGATAGAGGGACCAGTCATAGCCCTCGGCGCGCATGGGCAGCATGGCGTTGTAGAGATAGTAGATGTTGCCGTCGCGGTCGGCGTAGCCTACGTTGAAAGAGGCCAGGCCACCTTCCTTCATGGCCTGTCGCCATTCGTTGAAGTCTGTAGCCTTGTTCATGCGATACAGTTGCTCGAAGATGTCCACCCTTCCCATGCCTGCGTAGCGAATGGCGTAGGTGCCATGGGGACGTCTCACCGTGGGGCCATAGACCGACCACAATGCTTCCTGGCGTACGGTAATGCTCAACCTACCCCATAGCCTCACGCGAACAGGTATTTCCCGGACTTCCAGGCGGCGCCATTCGCCGTCGAAGCGATACTCGTAGGGATCTTCGGGGTTGATGTCCAGCACGTATACATCGACCAGGTCGGGATGATTGACGGTAAAGGCCCAGCCCAGGTTGTCATTATGGCCGTGGATGATCACGGGACTGCCCGGAAATAGGCCGCCCACGGCATTCCAACCCTCCTCGCTGTGCACATGGGCTTCGTACCAGGCGACGGGGCCTTCCCAGGGCTGGTGGGAATTGACCGCGAAGAAGGTGGAGCCGTCGGCCGTGCGGGTGGGCCCGATGGCGAAGGTGTTGGAGCCAAAGCGGGTTTCAACTCGCGGTTGCCGGGCCGTGGGTGAAGGCGAGATATCTTTCTGACGAGAGGCTTTGAAGAGCTCGCCAAGCGTCTCATCCAGACCGAAGAAGAGGGGAGACTTGTGGACGGAGCCGGCCACGATGTCTTTGCCGGAGAGGGGAAAGAGTTCGGGTGTGAGGACCTGTTCTGGGTGGCGAGCCGCGTAGACGTTCAGGCCGTCGGCATAGGCTTCGACCAAGGCGCGGGTTTCAGGACTCAGGTCGCTGTCATAGCGGCTTTCCACCACATCCCAGATGCGCAACAACCCCACCATGTAGTCGTTGGCCCCTGCATCAGCACCGTAGACGCTTGCCAGTCGTCCACGTGCGGCCAGCAATGACTGCTGGATGGTGAGGAAATCGTCTTCGGCATGGGCGTAGGCCAGGCCGAAGGCGGCGTCGGCATCACTCTTGCCGAAAACGTGCGGCACCCCCCATGTGTCTCGCAGGATGGTCACATCGTACTGCTCGGCTCGTTCGGCCAGGTGCAGGGGGACGGCCCGCCGCGGCATCACTACGAGCAGCGCGACCGTGAGCACGGGGAACAGGAGCGCGAGGATGAGGAATCTCCAATGAATGCGCGACATGATGACGGCCTGCCTCTGGGAGCGTGTGTGGGGTCGGATTACAGACGCGGCTGAGGATACCCCGTTCGCGGAGGAAACGCAAGAGTAAGCCCTGCCCGTCCCGAGCAGGGTCCTGAAAAGACGCACGCGGCGACGCCGAAGGCATCATGGTATCGAGCCTGTGTCTGCGTCGGCAGGTTTTTCGAGGCCGCTGACTGGAAGTCAGCCTCGTTAGCCTCCTACCAGAGGCCAGCCTCCGCTGGTCTGGAGAGCGTCGGCGCAGGCCGACGTCTGGCACGGCCTGCGCGGACCGGCTTTCAGCCGGTCGCGGCCGCCGACGAATTTGACACCGTCTCCGTGACGTGGCGGCGTTAAGTGAAAGTCCCCAGGATCATGTACAATGCACCTGCCGACCCTCGCCCGCGGCGACGCGGCCGGCATCTGACCGACCGATGAGACACATCGCTAAGGATGCCTACATATGCTACTGGCCGGAGACATCGGAGGCACCAAAACCATCCTGGCCCTCTACTCGCCGGAGCAGGGACCCCGCAAGCCGCTGGTCCAGAAACGATTTGCCAGCCAGGAGTATCCCAGTCTGGCCACCGTTGTGCAATCCTTCCTCCAGGAATACCCTCATCCCATCGAGCGGGCCTGCTTCGGTGTGGCCGGGCCCGTTATCGAAGGTACGGCCGAGATCACCAATCTGCCCTGGGTGATCGGTGTGCGCAATCTGCAGGAAATCCTGGGCATCGAAGAGGTGTTTCTGCTAAACGATCTCGAGGCCGTGGCCAATGCTGTGCCGGTATTGACGACGGAGGATCTCTATACGCTGAAGGAGGGGGTGGCCGTGCCGGGTGGGGCTATTGCGGTCATCGCGCCGGGTACAGGTCTGGGCGAAGCCTATCTTACCTGGGACGGCCGACGCTATCGCGCGCATGCTTCCGAGGGCGGACATGTGGACTTCGCGCCGCGTAACGCCGTGGAAATGGAGCTACTGCGCTATCTCTTGCAGCGGTATGATCACGTCAGCTACGAACGGGTATGCTCGGGCAAAGGCATACCTAACATCTACCACTACCTGAAGGATAGCGGCTATGCCGGCGAACCTCCCTGGTTGGCCGAGGCTCTACTGGCAGCCGATGATCCCACGCCTGTGATCGTGGCCGCGGCCCTCGGCCAGCAACCGCACAGCGAGTTGTGCGAGGCCACACTGGAGATGTTTGCTTCGATTCTGGCGGCCGAGGCCGGCAACCTGGCCCTGAAAGTCCTCTCTACCGGCGGCGTCTACATCGGGGGTGGCATTCCCCCTCGTATCCTGCCCGTGCTCGACAACCAGCGCTTTCTGCAGAGCTTCTTGCGTAAGGGGCGTTTCACCGATTTCCTGATACGGATGCCACTGTATGTGATCGTGAATGAGCAGGCTGCGCTCATCGGTGCGGCACGGCACGGGCTGGTGGCCTGGGATGGCGCCTAGGTCCAGGCCGGGAAAGTCCGCCAGGGAGGGGATCAACTGCGTCGTAGCAGCGCGCGCAGCACCTGCATGTCGCCGTGGTCGAAGACGCGCAGAAGCAGCGCCAGCCCGCCGTACAGAAGCCCGCCCAGGGGGACGCTGAACCACAGCGGCCGGCCCGAGACTGCTATCAGGACCAGGGCCATACCCGCAGCAGCCGAGGCCGGGCGCAGCAGGCTGGTCGGGTGCAGGGTTAGGCGGTAGGGACGGCAGGCCCGCCAGGAGAGGTACGCCCCCAACAGGTAGTTGAATAGGAGGGCCAAGGCGGTACCGGCTGCCCCCATCCAGGCCGATAGAGCCAACAGGGTCAGCGCGCCTGTGGCCACCATGACGGCGGTGATGGCGAAGGCCCGGCGCGGGCGGTCGCCTGCCATCAACGTTCGCGTGAGCAAGATCTGCACAAAATAGGCCACCAACACCCAACCCAGCACGCCCAGCACGCGGCCCGAGGCTCCATAGCCGGGCTTGCGATACAGCAGCGCGATGACGTCGGGTGCCAGCAGGGTGATGCCTACCGCCACCGGCAATAGCAGAATCAACCCGTATTGCAGGGCTTTGCTCGTCACCAGGGCGAAGCGATCACGCGCCTGGACATAAAGCCGCGAGAGTGCCGGGTACACGGCATCGGTAAAGGAGAGCACCAGCGTCATCAACACTTTGATGAGCTGGAAGGCGGCATCGTAAATGCCGGTGGCGGCCTCGCCGGCGACGACCGAGAGGATCAACACATCCATGCGCTGCAGAATGGCGTCGAATGCGGCCATGCCGAAAAAGTCGAAGGATTCGCGCAGCAGGCGCCAGGCGAAGGGCAGATCCAGCAGGGGACGGCCGATATACCGCAGCGCTGCGGCCGAAGCAAAGACCGTGAGTGCAGCCAGCCCGATCCCCGAGATGCGAATGATGGCCAGGGCCATCACGCCGAAACCCGCGGAGAGCAGGGTGATGGCCACCACCAGCTGGGCGACCGCGCTCAACACCTCTGCGTAGACCAGGAACTGCATGCGCTCATGGGCACGCAGCAACGCGCCCGAAACCGAATAGAGGGTGAACAGCGGCAGTGCCAGCACCGCCAGCCAGAGCATCGCCCGCGTGTCGGCGGGATAGGGCATCAGCGCTACCACCGCTACCATCACCAGCATGAAACCAAGGGTGGTGATGCCCTGGGCCACCAGCCCGGCCCAGAAGTACTGATTCCCCAACGCGAAAGCACGCGCCACCTGCCGGGTGATAAGCCTGGGCATGCCAAAAGAGCCCAGGACCATGAAGATATTGAGAAAGGCCAACAGGATGCTAAACTTGCCCTGCCACACAGGCCCGTACACGTTGGCGATGTAAAGGATCAGCACGAAACCGAGCACGATCCGTATGCCCTGGGCCAGGCTCAGAAAGAGGGTATTGCGGGCGACGGCGCGGGTGGTGGACATACTCAGGGCTCGGGAGTGGCAGCAGGTTGCTCGCAGGAAGCAGCCAGGACGGGCGAGTCGGGCCGGGTGGCAGGACGTAGCGTGCGCGCCAGGCTTGTCTTCAGACAGGCGGCCCACAGGTCGCGCAGTTCCCGGTAGACGGGGTTCCGCCCGCGCAGATATTGCATCTCGAAAAGAAGGTAGCGCAACAGGAAGCCAAAGGCGCCGAAGAGATGCATCAGCGCCACCATGCCCGGTCCATAACGGCTGCGTAAGTCCAGGTCCAGCGAGTCCACATTGTGCGCATAGAAATCAGGGCCGAGCTGCCGTGAACTGCCGCCGATATGATGGGTGACGCGGACATAGGGAAGACAGAAGACCTGATAGCCAGCCCGACGAATACGCCGACACCACTCCACATCCTCGGAGTACATGAAATAGCGCTCGTCCATGAGACCGGCCGCGGCCACGGCTTCGGCCCGCACCATCATACAGGCCCCCGAGACCCAGTCGACGGGGATGGGCTGGGAGTGGCCATACATCGACCGGGGCAGCCACAACCCCCGCAGCCGACCGGGGAACAGCCGGTAGAGAAAGGTGGCGAAATTGAAGATGGTGGCCGGAGAGGGATCGTAGCCCGCGGCCCCGCCCTGCACCTTGCCCCGAGCCCCTTGTAGCCGAGGCCCTACCACGCCGGCCTGCGGATGCGCGGCCAGGAAGCGGCTGAGTTCGCACAGGGCGTCGGGCGGCAGCTCCGTGTCGGGATTCAGCAGCAGCAGATAGCGTCCTCGCGCCCGCTGGATGCCCTGATTGTTGGCCGCGGCAAAACCCAGATTGCGGTTATTTTGCAGAATGTTCACCCTGGGGT
>RFJM01000167.1 GCA_003694905.1 Caldilineae bacterium | reverse complement strand
GAACAGCCGGCCATCCACACCTTGTCTAACTGTCCATCTCCATTCACATCCAGAGCATCCACACCGGGAATGAACCACGACTGATACGTGTCCGGCAGGATCGTGGCCTGCCACGTCACACCACCGTCGGTCGTATAGCGCAACGTGGGCTTGTGGATGGCCAGAACCGCCGTCGTATCCGAGATCATGTCGATATCCACACCGGTGAAACGAAGGGAGCTCCCGTTGCCGTTGGAACCGCTCCAGGTCGTGCCGTTGCGCGTGTAGAAAAAGCTCCAGCGCCCCGGCGTAATCCCGTTTTCTGCGCGCGTCATGGCAATATCGTACAGATCATTGCTGTAGGATGGCGCCCATTCCCGCACCCAGCTCTGTCCCCCATCCGTCGTGTGGCCGATGCGTGCATTGCGGCCTACGACATGACAGTCATCGGCATTCTCGGGCGCACAGGCGATGCCGTAGAAGATGCGCCCCAGCGGCGTCTCCGGCCCCAGCAGAGCCGGATCCGTGTAGAACTCGCGATAAAGCTCGCGCCAGGAGTAACCTCCGTCCGTCGACTTCAACCCGATGAAATCCTGCCCTACCGCATACGCAACCTGATCCGAGGCAGCCGTGATGGCAAAGAAAGCGGGATAGAAGCCACCCAGCATATGCCGCCAGGTCGTACCGTTGTCCGTTGCCCATACAAACCAGCTCTGGCGCGCCGGCAATGTCTCATCCCAATTGCCCTGATTCGGCGCCAACACACTACCGCCCACCCAGGCATGCGTTTCATCTCCCACGCCCAGCGCGTACAGGGGATGGTCCTTGGTCGTCACTCCCTCCACACCGCCGACCTGCGTCCACGTATTGCCACCGTCCGTTGTACGGGCAACACGGCCGCGCTCTTCGCCGCCCGCTATCACCCGACCGGCCACCCAACCGACCTGATCCTGTCCCGGCGCGAACTCCACCTCATACAGGTGCACGAACGGAAATGCCTTCGCGCTCCAGGTCTCACCCCGGTCATCGGAATACAGCACAGTACCGCCGTCCCCCACCACCCATGCCTGACTGCCCTCCACGTGCACATCGTGCAGATGACGACCCGCAGTCACCAGACCCTCCCGCTTCGTCCAGGTGGCGCCACCGTCCGCCGTTGTCAGCAACGTACCGTTGTCGCCCACGGCCACACCGTGCTGCCGGTCTGCAAACATCCGGATGGCATTGAGCGGCACCGTCACCCCGCTCGTCTGTGCCGTCCAGCTCGCGCCGCCGTCCGTTGTCTGCAAGATCTCGCCGCCATCTCCGGTCACCCAGCCATGGGAAGCGTCAACAAAGTACACCCCATGTAGATTCGCGGCCAGCCCCGAAGCCAGCAGCTCCCAGCTGGCGCCGGCATCCGATGACCCCATGACCACACCGCCCTGGCCCACGGCCCAGGCCTTCCCTGCGGCCATACTTAGATCAAACAGATCCTGCACCGCAATACTCTGATAATGCCAGGTCACACCTCCATCGGTCGTTTCGATAACCATCCCCTTACTCCCCACCCCCAACGCCTTCTGCGGCCCCAGCCCCACCAACGCGTGGACAAAACCCTCACTGCTCCACACACGTTGCCAGAAACTCTTGACCGCCGGAGATGCCGACGGCGCATCCGGAGGAGAGAGATACGGCCCGGCCGCGCCCTCCAAAGCGCGGCTACGCGGGATCAGGACCACAAGCAGGCCCAGAACAAACACGACAGGAACGATGCGATGTAGTTTCACGTTACTGGTACACTCCATGAGAAATTGCGCTTCATTGTCGGGCAGCACCTGGCTACCCGCGGTGTCGGCCGGCAAGAGTAGCAGAGATACCCGTCCAGCGCAAGATACCCGCCCCCTCTGATTCGCTCCTCACTCCTCTTCAGGCGCAGACTCTTCCAGAATCAAAGCCTTGCGCACCACGCGCACCTGCAGCGGATCCAGCCCCAACACTTCCAATACATCGGAAACCCGCGCGTTGCCTTGCTGCCCGGCCTTCAACGTCATCTCCACAACCACGCGCTCATCTCCCCCTCGCACCCCCAGCCACAGAATCAACGGCCGCAAATCAACCTGCCTCTCAGGGCGCTTGTGGTGGGGCCGCAAGATGGTCCTCCGCGCCAGCAATGCCTGCACGCGCTCTTCCATGGCCGCGACATCGGGAGGCGGCCGAAAGCTCACCTCATACACCGCTGCCCGCAATGCCGACTGCATGGACGGAAGCTTAAGCGGCACCTCCACCAGATCGTGCACGACGAAACCATCGGGCAGGGTCTGGCGAATCCGCTCGAGCCAGAAAGCCGGCTCCACCCGTTCATCCAGGAAGATATCGGCCAGCTCGTTCTCTCCTTCTATGCCCACCGACAAAGCCGACGCAAACTGAATCCGCGGCTGTGGATTGAACCCGTGCGAATAGGCCAGCGGCAACCCAACCCGGCGGAAGACCCTTTCCCAAAACCGCGCTACATCCAGGTGCCCGATAAAGCGCGCATCACCGCGCTTGCCATAACGCATGCGTAGCCGTTGTACCGGCGGATCAGGAGAAATTGAGCCAGGGGGATGCGTCCGTGCACTCATCATCGCTCTAATACCTTTTCTGCCGAGATCAGACGATGCCGCCTCTGGGGCACCCGTTCCGCGAACTGCCCCTGCCGATCCGGGCTCATCTCATCGTTGAAGTACAGCGGCACGGGCACGGGCGATACCGGCTGCCGCTCGGCGTCACGCCCGAACGCAGGACATCCCCAAGAGCCATCTCCGCCCAGCACCTGCTGGGCTTCCCGGCGTTGATCCCGGAATTGGGTAATGATACCGCAAGAAAAACAATGATCGCGGCAATCGTCCACCACCGCGCCCTGCAGACTGTGCTGATACTCGGCAATGAGGAACTCCTTCTTCACACCTACGCTGAGGTGATCCCAGGGCAGCGTCTCGGTCACAGCACGCTCTCGCCGGGCGTACCAGTCCATGTCCAGCCCTGTGTCGACAAAAGCCTGCTGCCAGGCCTGCCAGTTGAAGCGATCCCCCCAGGCGTCGAACTGAGCCCCCAGACGCCATGCCCGCTCCACCACCGCAGCCAGGCGTCGGTCGCCGCGGCTCAGGAACGCCTCCATCAACGATTCGCGTGGATCATTTAGCGACAGCTGAATGCCCTGTGCCCGCAATCGGCGGCGCAGGTGCTCCTGCTGCGCCCGCAGCGTCTCTTCATCCTCCATGGGCACCCACTGGAACGGCGTCTGCGGCTTCGGCACCAGCGTCGACACCCCCACTCGCACCTTGGCCTTGCGGCCCACATAGCTGCGGCCGATGTGCAGCACCTCGTGGGCCAGCCGCGCGATCGCCTCCACATCCTCCAGTGTCTGCGTGGGATGCCCGATCATGAAATACATCTTGATCGTCGTCCACCCCCGGCTGTAGACCTCATGCGCGGTTTGCAACATCAGGTTCGTGGCAATCGGCTTGTTGATTACATCGCGCAGCCGGTCGGTCGCCGCCTCCGGCGCGAAAGTGAAGCCCGAGCGACGCCTGCCCTGCTCCAGTCTGTCCATCAGATCCACGCTGAACGACTCGATCCGCAACGAAGGAAGCCCGATGGACAGCTTCTTATCCCCATAGCGGGCCGTCACCTCCTCCACCAGCTCCCCGATGTAGCTGTAGTCAGACGAGCTCAGGGAGAGAAAGGAGATCTCTTCGAAACCGGTGCTCTCCATGATCCGCTCCACCGCGGCCAGCACCTCATCCAGAGGACGCTCGCGCACAGGCCGGAAGATCATGCCCGCCTGGCAGAACCGGCAGCCGCGCGTACACCCGCGCTGGATCTCGATGGCTGCCCGATTGTGCACTATATCGATGTAAGGCACGATGAAGTCCGTTACCGGAGGCGGTAAGACCGTGACGATGCATTTCCGTACTGTCTCAGGCGCTACGTCCGCGAATTCCGGCAACGGGTGTGTGGAAGCCAGTGTGCCATCGGCATGAT
>RFJM01000019.1 GCA_003694905.1 Caldilineae bacterium | reverse complement strand
GGCTCGGGATGGCCGGGTTCGGGGGTGTGGGTGGGTTCGGGATGGCCCGGTTCAGGAGTTTCGGTCGGTTCGGGATGACCGGGCTCAGGCGTGTGGGTTGGCTCGGGATGACCGGCATCGTAGTCGGTTTCGATCTTGGTGGCGATGCGGGTGCTGCCGTTGTAGTAGCCTTCGGCCTTGACATAGGCGCCCACTTGCAGCGGGCCGTGCTGCTGTTCAAACCGGGTATAGGCATCGGCCTGCACGGCCTGGCCGTTGATCACCCATTGGCCGATCATGCCGGCGGGCATGCTGTCGACGTACCCGTACAGCTTCCATTCCTGACGGTAGCCGTCGCCGTTGTCATTGCCCTTGGTCTCGATCTTGGTGGCGATGCGGGTGCCGCCGTTGTAGTAGCCTTTGGCTTCCACAAAGGCACCGACGCGTAGTGCGCCGTGCTCCTGCTTGAAGCGGGTGGCGGCATTGGTCTGGATGGTCTGTCCGTCAATGACCCAGGTGCCGACGAGGCCATTGCCGGGCATGCTCTGGACGGTGCCCTTGATCTCCCATTCGTTGCCGTCGGCGAACATGGTCTGGGGTACGATCAGAGCAACCAGCAATAGCATGGCTGCGAGCAGCCATTTCGTGGTTCGTTGAGTGAATACGGATGTTGTTGCTTGCATGGTCTTACATTTCCTTGAAAGATGGGGTGCGTGGGAATAAGTGACGCTCCCATTATCGCGGTCAGACGCCGGGCTTTGGTTAACCACGCGCAATGGCAACGTTAAGGCAATGTTGTGAGAAGGCAGGATTGCCTGAGCAATCATCGCCGGTCTATCACGAGGCGTTATCGATACCCATGTTTCTTTGCTCCCCGGCAGATGCCACGCGCCGTAAGAAGTTTGTAAGGACTTCGAGGTATACTGGTAAAGCTATGGCGGCTGCGGCAGGCCAGTCAGAACTCTGGCCCGCGGTATCTAGCAGCCGCACTTGCAGCACAGAGGATGATTCATGAATAGACAAACGATCCTCGTTGTCGAGGACGAACCCAATATTGCCGAAGTCATCGGCCTCTATCTGCGCCGAGCCGACTATGACGTGGTTACTTTGCACGATGGCGAGGCCGCGCTGGCCTGGCTGGCGGCCAACAAGCCCGACCTCGTGGTGCTGGATCTCATGCTGCCGCGGGTGGACGGCCTGGAGATCACGCGCTGGCTGCGTTCCCGGGGCAACATCCCCATCATCATGCTCACGTCCCGGCGCCAGGAGACCGACCGCATCCTGGGGTTGGAGATGGGGGCGGACGACTATGTGGTCAAGCCCTTCAGCCCGCGCGAGCTGGTGAGCCGCGTGCGCGCCGTCCTGCGTCGCGTCGCTGCCCCTGGGGAGGACGTTGTACCCGGGCCTGCCCTCACCTGCGGCGATCTGACCATCGACCCCGCCACCCGGCTGGTGACGGTCGCCGGCCGCGAGGTGACCCTGACCGCACGCGAGTTCGACCTGCTCTGGTGGCTGGCCTCCCACCCGCGCCAGGTCTTCACCCGCGACCAGCTTCTTGACCACGTCTGGGGATTGGCCGAATATATCGATCCCAGCACCGTCACCGTCCATATCCGACGCCTGCGCGAAAAACTAGAGGAGGACGCTTCGAACCCACGCTATATCCGGACGGTGTGGGGCGTGGGCTACAAGTTCGAGCCCTAGACCATCTCTCCGGCAATGCTCTCTCGGCAAATGAACTCGCTACCTTCTCGACCCCGACCCCATTATCGCTTCCTGGCCGGCGTGCTGCTCACGCTGGCGCTGGCGCTGCTCTTCTTCTATTGGCTGCTGCGTCCCTCGATGGCCGAAATGCAGGCCATGGCCCTCTTCCTGGCCATCACGGCGGGGCTCTCGATTCTGGTGGGGTATCTGGCCTACCGGTCGGGCTGGCTTCGGCGCGCGCCGCGCATCGCCTGGGCACTGACAGGGGGATACGTGCTGGCCGGACTCCTCACCTTCCTCAACGTCTGGCTGACCGCCCGCCTGATGTTCGCCAGCACCCATGATCTGCGCCTGGCCACGGTGCTACTGATCTTCGCGGGGGGTATCGCCGTGTCGCTGGGCTATTTCCTGTCGGCAGCGCTCAACGACAGCATTCGGCAACTTCGGGAAGGGGCCCTGGCTCTCAGCCGGGGAGCTTTCCACATACGCGTACCCGTCGAGGGAAATAACGAGGTGGCCGATCTGGCGCGCGCTTTCAACGAGATGGCGGCGCAGCTGGATACGACGGACCGCGAACGCCGCCGGCTCGAAACTATGCGCCGAAATCTGCTGGCCTGGGCCGGCCACGATCTGCGCACGCCGGTGGCCTCCATTCAGGCCATGCTCGAGGCTCTGGCCGACGGCATGATCGACGACCCGCAGACGGTAGAGCGCTACGTACAGGCCAGCCGCCACGAGGTACGGGCCCTTTCCCGCCTCATCGACGATCTCTTTGATCTCGCTCAGTTCGATGCCGGCGGTTTGACCCTTGACCGCCAGCCAACCGATATCGCCGATCTCCTCTCCAACACCCTGGCGCGCTTCGCCGAACAGGCTGCTCGAAAACACATTCGCCTGGCAGGCGACGTGGAAGCCGGCACAGGGATGGTCCTTTGTGACGCCCAGAAAATCGAACGTGTCCTGGCGAACCTGGTTGCCAATGCCCTCCGCCATACGCCCGAAGGGGGAGAGGTGCTTCTGCGGGGCGGCCCGAAGGGTGATGAGGTATGGATCGCGGTCCAGGACACAGGCCCGGGGATCGAGCCGCAAGATCTTCCGCACATTTTCGAGCAGTTCTACCGGGGTGAGCGTTCTCGCAGCCGTGCCACTGGTGGGGCCGGCCTGGGCCTGGCGATTGCGCGGGCCATCCTAGAAGCGCACGGAGGAGGGATTGTCGCCGAGAATGTACCGGGAGGCGGTGCACGTTTCACAATTTTCCTCCCGCGCTGATTGCACAGCATATGAAAGAGTGCAAAACCGCGGCTGCTCTGCTGCCGGCCTGTAGGGCAGGTGCTCCAGTTGTCCGGCGGGTTGTCCGGTTGGGCGCGCTGCGTTCTTGTGCCTCATTCTCGAGGCCTGCAGGCATCGATGAGCAGATGGGCATTCGGTCGCTTGGCCTTGAAGAGCGAGGCATCCACGATCTTGCTCACATGAGGCACGGCAGGCATTGCCAGCGGCGGCCGACGGGTGACAAAGCAGCCCCAGTAGGCTCGCCGCGCGCCGTTCTGTTGCAGGGCAAGCAGCAGCACGGGGATGCGGCTGTACAGACCGCCACCGGTGGCGGTCTCTTCCCATGGTGGCATCAGCGCTACCGTCACCCAGGCAGTATCCGCAAAGCCGGTCGCGAAGTCCTCGGCCGACTGGGGTGGGGTTTGCCAGTAGCTCAAAGCGCGCTCGTATTCCCCCCGGTTGATGGCGTTATAGTACGCGGCCAGCAGGTGCACACCGTTCTCCCGCTCTTCATAGGCAGGGGGCACGGGTGGCGGCTTGTCCGGCAGCCACCGTTTCAGCGAAGCGCTGGTTACGACGGCCATGTGTGCTTCATAGATCCCCCAGTCGGTGGGATGGCCGACCATCTCGGGATTTGTGCGCCGCATGATGTATTCCCCGCGGAAAAAGTGTTCGGTGCCGTCTGTGTGGGTGGCCATCAAGAGGGTGGGAACGGCCGTATATTGGCTGCCGGCGGCACCCTCATAAGCGGTTGGCGGCGAGACAACGAGGTAGACGAAGACGGTGTCGGCGAAGCCTTCGACGAACTGCTCGAAAGTCTGGTCGGGGTTCTCCCAATAAGCGTAGGCGCGGGCAAATTCGCGACGGTCGATGGCATTGATGTACGAAGCCAGAACGTTGACGGGCGTGTCGCGTTGTTCAAAGAAAGGTGGTAGGCTGAAAGTGGGCGGCGGCTTGGTGGGAGTGGGCTGCGGCGGTCTCGGGGTAGGCGTGGGTGGTTTGGGCGTCGGTGTGGGCGGCGAAACAGTGGGGGTGTCCGTCGGGGGCGGCAAGGTCGCGGTGGGACTGCCACCGGTGGGCGGCGGAACCGTGGCCAGCGGCTGGATCGTCACCTGGCAGGCGGCAAGCAAAATGATGACCAGAAGCAAGGACAGGTATTTCATCATGACACCTCGAGGTCAGGGCAGTTTGGCCCGGCCGAATGTAGACAATTCTACGGGGACTCTACTGGTTGAGACGTAGAGAAGGGATGATTTGATACGCACAGCTCGCGAGGTGTAGACGCGCGCACCTGCAGCTTCGACCCGTTCCTCTGCACGATTTGAGCGGATACGACGCAATGCTCCAGATTCCCGGCTCCGCCCCTGACTCGGAGACTGCTGAGCCGCAAAGACAGCGTTACAGTTTGTGCGGTACGCTGTGCAGGTCGACTGACCGCAAGTCGGCCTGTCGTAGTCGCTGACCGGAAGTCAGACGGCGCAGGCCCCTGGCCGGAGGGCGGCCTGGCGCCGTCTGTGCACGACGCTTCGCAGCCAAGCCGTGCGCGGCGCCAGGCTGACAAACGATCAGGTTGGACCGCGGCTAAACAAAACGTTACAACGTGCGAACGTGCCGACGTTCAAACGCCAGATGAAGCCAGCAATAGCCTGGGACACCCGCCAGGCCATGCCGGATTTTGCGGATGCTGCCGGCATGTTGTATACTGCCCGCTTGGGCATATCCTGCCCATTCTTTTTGTCCACACTTCACACGCTTTTGTATGGCCGCAGCATGTGCCCGCCACCCCGGCCGGGTGTTGTGGTTCGAACGAAAGCGGAGGCCTAACAAACAAAGGAGCATAGTAAGACTATGGCACTTGTCACATTGAAGGCACTGCTCGAAGCGGGCGTGCACTTCGGTCATCGCACCAAGCGCTGGAACCCGAAGATGAAGCCTTTCATCTTCACCGAGCGCAACGGTGTTCATATCATCGACCTCCAGCAGACCGTCACCCTGCTGGACAGAGCCTACAGTTTCGTACAGCAGACCGTCGCCGAAGGCGGAGTGATCCTGTTCGTGGGGACAAAACGCCAGGCGGCAGACATTATCGCTTCCGAAGCACAGCGCTGCGGCATGCCCTACGTGGATAAGCGCTGGCTTGGCGGCACCCTCACCAACTTCCGTACGATTCGGGCCCGCGTCGACTATCTCATCGAACTTGAGCGCCGGCGTGAATACGGCGAATTCTCGCGGCTCCCGAAGAAAGAAGTGCTCAAGCTGAACGAGGAAATCGAACGACTGAACCGCCGCGTGGGTGGGTTGCGCACGCTAGAGCGACTCCCCGATGCCCTGTTTATCGTCGACGTGCGTCGTGAAGACCTGGCCGTGAAGGAAGCATCCAAGCTGGGTATCCCCATCGTGGCCGTCGTCGATACCAATTGCGACCCGGATCCCATCGACTACATCATTCCCTCCAACGACGATGCTATCCGCGCCATCAAGCTGATGGTGGGCAAGATCGCCGACGCCGTGCTCGAGGGTATCAGCATGCGCGAGGTGCTGGAAGCCGAGGCCGAAGAAGAGCTGGGTGCTGTCGAAGTCGGCGAACGCGTTGCCGCTCCGGTCTTCGAAGGTGAGCGCGCCATCGACGAACTGCTTGGGCCCTCGACGCTGGCCAAGCTGGAGGAAGGCATTGGCTCGGACGAGTTGGAAGAGGAAGCGGAACGCGCCGAGCCTGTCGCCGAAGCAGCTCCGGTCCAGGAAGCTGCTACCGCCGAAGAAGAGCCCGTGGCAGAGGCCGAGCCGGAGCCCGTCATGGCCGATCCCGTCGCGGAGGAGGCCGCGGAGGCAGTGGACGAGCCGGCAGAAGCCGAATAACCTTGTCGCCGACCTTACCCCACAGCCGCCGTACACCCGAGCGCAGATGGAGCATGCTCTATCCGCGCTCGGTGATTGCTGGTCTACATTGTCCGCCGGCACTCATTGCCAGACTATCTCGAGAGGGGTTGCACACCGGCGATATCCCGGTAGATGCCGGATTCAAGGCATCGACTCGCAGATCCTCTCATCACCATAAAACTTGATCGCATCAAGGTAGGAGAAACAGACATGGAAATTACCGCTACAATGGTCAAAGAACTACGCGCCCAGACCAATGCTGGTGTGCTTGACTGCCGCAAAGCGTTACAGGAAGCCAACGGCGACTTCGACAAAGCCGCCGCAATTTTGCGTGAGAAGGGGCTCGTGGCAGCCGCCAAGAAGGCGGAGCGCGAGGCCACCGAAGGCCTTATCGGCCACTATGTCCACCACGGTGCCAAGGTCGCCGCTCTCGTCGAGGTCAACTGCGAGACGGATTTCGTGGCCCGGACCAAAGACTTCCAGGAACTGGTCCATGACCTCGCTATGCAGGTCGTGGCCGCTTCCCCACAGTACGTATCGCCGGCCGACATCCCTAGCGAAGTGCTGGAGGAGAAGAAGGCCGCCTACCGCCAAGAGATGTTGAGTGAAGGCAAACCCGAGCACATCATCGACCGCATCGTGGAAGGTAAGCTGGCCAAGTTCTACCAGGAAGCATGCCTTTTGGAACAGCCCTTCATCAAAGACCAGGACGTGCTGGTCAAGGATCTGATCACCAGTTACATCGCCAAACTCGGCGAAAACATCCAGGTTCGTCGCTTTGTTCGTTTCGAGGTCGGGAGCTAAGGCTCCCGACTTTCTTCATGCGGCGGGGGAGGGGCAGCCGGGGTTATGTCCTGCCCGATGACACTCCCGAAAGCTCCGGCCCTTGCCGCCTGACGGAGACCCGATTTTCTGCAGAAAGGAAGTGCGAGGATGGCCGAATTACGATACCGACGTATACTGCTCAAACTGGGAGGCGAAGCCCTGGCCGGACCCAATGGCTTCGGCATCGATCCCTCTCAGGCCGAGGTTCTGGCACGCAAAGTCAAGCAGGTCTACGATCTCGGCGTACAGGTGGCCATCGTTATCGGCGCCGGGAACCTCTGGCGCGGCAAGCAGGGCCTGGAACACGGCATGGAACGCACGACGGCCGACCACATGGGCATGCTGGCCACCGTCATGAATGCCCTGGCCCTGCAGGATGCCCTGGAACGCATCGGCATCGTCACGCGCGTGCAGACCGCTATCGAGATGAAGGCCATTGCCGAGCCCTACATCCGCGGACGCGCCATCCGTCATCTCGAGAAAGGGCGGGTGGTGATCCTGGGCGCGGGGACCGGGAACCCCTACTTCACCACCGATACGGCCGGCGCGCTGCGAGCCATGGAGATCGACGCCGAGGTCCTGATCAAGGCCACCAAGGTAGACGGAGTTTACGACGGTGACCCTCTGACCGATCCCAACGCCCGTCGCTACGACCGGCTCAGCTATATCGAAGCCGTCAACAAACGGCTGGGGGTGATGGACTCCACCGCGGTCACTCTGTGCATGGATCACGACCTGCCCATCATTGTGTTGAACCTGTGGCAGGAAGGCGCTCTGGTGAAGGCCGTTACAGGTGAGTCGGTGGGGACGCTCATCGGTCACTGAACCGCTGCCCCTCGTATACCGCGGTTCGCCTGTGCTTGGTGTTTTGATCCCTCTTGTTATACACTTAGAAATCAGGGTCTCACCGGCCCGTGCCAGCCGGCGACTTCCCCACGCCTCCACCACACATCCCTGTTCATGGCTGTCGTCCCTTCGGAGGTTCGCATGATAGATGAAGTAAAACAAGAAGCACGCGAACGCATGGAAGGTGCTGTCAAGGCGCTACAGCATGATTTGGCGGCTGTCCGTACCGGGCGGGCTTCTCCTGCCCTGCTGGATCATGTGCTGGTGGAGTATTACGGCACGCCTACGCCCGTCAATCAGCTCGCCGTCATCACCGTGCCCGAGCCCAGGTTGATTGCCATCCGTCCCTTTAGCCCCGGCGACATCGGCATTATCGAGAAAGGCATCCTCAAGTCGGACCTGGGGCTCACGCCCTCGAATGATGGCAAGATCATCCGCCTGACCATCCCTCAGTTGACGGAGGAACGACGCCAGGAACTGGCGCGGCAGGTCAACAAACGGGTGGAGGATGCGCGAGTGGCCATCCGCAACATCCGCCGCGACGCCATCTCCGACCTACGTGATTTCGAGAAGGAAAGCCTTATCACAGAGGATGATCTGCGCTTGGGCTACGACGAAATCCAGGAACTTACCGACGAGTACATCAAGAAGGTCGACGAAATCGGCGCCAAGAAGATCGCCGAGATCATGGAGGTCTGAGATCCGGCGTCCGTGCCTGCGCACGAGCCCCTGCGCCTACGGCCGGTAACATTCGGTCCCTTCCGGTCGCTCTCTGTTTTCCCCGTGCTTCCTCTCGTTCCTTCAGAGTAGCTTTCGGGCGCGAGAGACCCATCTGGATCTCTGCCCACTCGCGAAGCCGGGCGCTGCCTTGGCTTCGCCATCTCACACAAAGAGGCGTATCCCGCTTGCCGGCCGGCGAGCGGCCGAAGCGCCAGGAGTATTCATGTCCACGCAAGTCGCCCCCGAGGCGCCCCCCGAACTGATTCCCGGCAAACCGATTCCCCAACATATCGGCATCATTATGGATGGCAACGGTCGTTGGGCTAAGGCGCGCGGTCTGCCGCGCGCGTATGGACACCGCGCCGGGACCAAGAACATCCGCCGGGTTCTGGAAGAAGCGGTGCGGTTGGGAATCAAGGTACTGACCATCTACGCCTTTAGTACCGAGAACTGGGGGCGGCCCCGCGCCGAGGTGGGGCATCT
>RFJM01000166.1 GCA_003694905.1 Caldilineae bacterium | reverse complement strand
TAGACTTTGCGGCCGCGCACACTGGCGCCGAGCTGGATGCCCAGGTTGTCGTTGGCAAAGCGCTGGAAGCAGACATCGTCCAAGGGGACACCCAGATAGTCGGTGATGCCTTTGGCCAGTGCAGGATTGGATTGGCCGGAAAAGAAGCGGACGTCGCTGGGATCGATCAGGGGTTCCATAGGCACAGCTAAGGGAAAGGGTGCGGGGAAGATAGGCAGGGAATATCAAGCCGATGGGGTTTGCCGGCAGGCTCGCAAGATGGCCTGGGCCACGACTTCGGCGGCGAGTATGCCGATGCTGTTGGGCTCGCCCGGGGGGCCGGCGCCGGTGGCGAGGACGAAGATGGTGTCGCCGTCATAGAGGGTGTGGCTCGGTCGGATGGTGCGGGCCAGGCCGTCGTGGGCCATCTGGGCGACGCGCAGGCACTGGGCCTTGGTCAGCTTCAGGTCGGTGGCGACGACGCCCAGGGTGGTGTTCTGTCCCGGCCAGGGGGGCGCACTTTCGTCGGGGGCGTTGCCGGCGCTCACAACGATACGACCGGTGGCGGGATCGACGATCTCGCCCAGGGCGTTGACGGCGACCAGAGCGGCGACGGTGCCACCGCCGGGAAGATCGGCGGCAAAACTGCCAACACCGCCCGGACGGGCATTGTGCCAGCCCCGGACCTTGGCAACGGTGGCGCCGGTGCCCGCGCCGACCCGACCCTGAACTACCGGCTCGGGGCCGGCAGACTGGCAGGCGCGATAGCCTGAGGCCTGGTCGGGCCAGACGTCGGCACGGCCGTTGTTGAGGTCGAAGAGGACGGCCGCGGGGACGATGGGGACCCGGCCAAAGCCGGTTTCAAAACCGATGTGATGTTCGTATAGCCAGTCGACTACCCCCGTAGCCGCAGCCAGCCCGAATGCGGATCCGCCCGCCAAAAGCACAGCATGCACTTCACTCACGAGGTTCTCAGGGCGCAGCAGATCGGTTTCGCGCGTGCCCGGCGCGGCGCCCCTCACGTCGACTGCCGCCACTGCTCCCGCCGGTGCCAGGACGACGGTACAGCCGGTGCGTGCCTGTTGCAGGGTGTCGTGTCCCACCAGGATGCCTTGGACTCTGGTAAGGGTGTCGTTGGACGACATGGAAAGGGATGCGGAGGAGTGGGGGGAACGGCCCGGCGGTGTGTGGGGCATAGTGTAGAGCATCCGGGGGGCGGTGCCAAAATCCGCGCGCGGGTGGAGCGCGCACGGGCCGGCGCCCGCTCGCCGACTTCGTCGGCGACGCCCGCCGCCGCGCCCGGCCCCGACACCTGCAGAGCACGGGCGGCTGCGGGCGCGGCGGCGGGGCACGGGCGAAGCCCGTTGCGGGCGCCGGCCCTCACCACGGCCTCCTGCCCCCCTGCTGCGCGCGCTTGTTTTCAGCCACACCTGCTGTATAATGCACTCGCGTCCCTGCTGCCCGCTCCATTCTCCTCTCCGGCACTTCTATGAACAAAGAATACCAGGCCCTCAAGCAATACCTTCAGGCCGGCGAATCGGTCGCCGTTGCCACCGTCATCGACACCAGGGGCTCCGTGCCTCGCGAGGTCGGCGCCAAGATGATCATCCATCCGCTGGGTGCCCATGTCGGCACCATCGGTGGCGGCTGTGGCGAAGCCGAGGTCATCCGCGCCGCCATGGATGTCCTGCAGACGGGCACCCCTGCCAAGGTTCGCGTCGATCTCACCGAGGAGATTTCCATGGACTCCCACGGCGTTTGTGGGGGCATCATGACTGTCTTTGTGCAGCGGTGGGACCCTTGAAGTCTCAGACTCCTCTTCCCAGTCTCGCCGTTCTGGAGGCCCTTGAACGCGCCGCGGCCGAGAACGTCCCTGTCGCCCTGGTGACCGTCACCGACAGCGCGCAGTCCGCGCTCGTCGGCAACAGGATTCTGGTCTGGCTCGACCGCGATCCGGCGGGTGCCCTGGGCCTGGGCGAACTCGAGGCGCGCGTTGTGGAGGATGCGCGGGCTGCCCTGCGGCGCCGGCGGCATGCGCTCTTGCGCTATCCCGACGCGGGCCTCGAACTCTTTGTCGAAGTCCAGCAACGACCTCCCCACCTCATCATCGTCGGTGCCGGGCACATTGCCCAACCCCTCTGCCGGCTGGCCAAGATCTGCGACTTCCGCGTCACCGTCATCGACGACCGCACCCAGTTTGCCAACCCCGACCGCTTTCCTGACGCCGACCGGATCATCGCCGCCGACATCCGCCAGACCGTCCGCGACATGCCTATGGACCAGGACACCTACGTTGTCCTGGTCACGCGCGGGCACAGCCTCGATGTCGAGTGCCTGCTGGAGATCATCGACCGGCCGCTGGCCTACATCGGCATGATCGGATCTCGCCGCCGCATCAGCGCCGTCTTCAGTCTCCTGACCCGCGAACAAGGCATCCCGCAAGAGTCTCTTGACCGCGTCCATGCGCCCATCGGCCTGCCCATCGGCGCCGAGACCCCTGCCGAGATCGCCCTCTGCATCATGGCCGAAATCATCAACGTTTACCGTGGAGGGCAGGCCGTTTCCTTGTCCCAACTCCGATAGGCAGGAAGAACTGTATGCGAGCCATCTACGTCGACAAAGACATCCCCCGCATGGTGGTCGTCAAAGCCATCAAGCCCTTGTGGCCGGGTGTCGTCTATTCACCCCTTTCACCCGCGCATTTCGCCGACCTGCCCGAACCTGAATTGCCCGGCGCCCGCTGGATCCGGGTTGAAAACATCCTCTGCGGCATTTGTGCCACCGACCTTTCCCTCCTCAACGTCAGTGCCGATCCCAAGATCGGACCGGCCGCTTTGCCCGGTAACCGTCGCTTCTACCTGGGCCACGAAGTCGTCAGCCGGGTTGTCGAAGTCGGTGCCGGTGTCACCACCCTCCGCCCCGGCGACAGAGTCATCATGTACACCCGCTTTCAGGGTGCCAACTGCCAGAGCCAGGAGATCCACCCTCCGTGCCGGCACTGCGCTCGGGGTAACTACTCTCTGTGCGAAAACGCCTCTTTGGGCGTGGGCCCGCGGGGCGTCGGCGGCGGCTGGGGTGACGGCTACACTGCCCACGAGACCGAAGTCATGCTCGTCCCTG
>RFJM01000018.1 GCA_003694905.1 Caldilineae bacterium | reverse complement strand
CGAGAAAGCCCAGGACCATGGCGTTGATCAGCGACGCCCAGTTCTGCAGGGCGACAACGACCAGGCCCAAAGCGGCCAGGGCCAGCAACAGACGAAAGGTGGCGGAGACGGAGACTCCGGGTCGCATGAGACGGGTGCGTGGTAAGATGGGAGGAGGGGGCTCGGTCGGCCCGTGCCCGCGTGCAGGCCGGGCTGGCTATCGTCAAGTCGGAGGTGAGGGGGGTAACTGCTCAGCCTGTGGGTGCGAGGAGCGAAGCGATGAAGCAATCTCCTATTTTGGGGGGGAGATTGCTTCGCCTGCGGCTTGCAATGACATGATAGGGGGCATTTCCGCGAGAGGGCTTGCCATCGCCGGACATGTCTGAGTAGTTACCTTGAGGGACAGGCTTTTCTGGCCTGTCCGGACAGACTGGGAAGTCTGCCTGAGCTGATGCACGTTTGTGAGGTGGTGGAGGGAGCGGCAGGGGCAGGGGCGACTCAGCTCCGCTGCTGGCTGACCAGATGGCAGACACAGTGTTTGCCGTCGACGTCATCGGTGGGGAAGGTGAGGCCGAGTTCGTACAGTCGGCGTAGCTCGCCTTCCAGCCTTTGCAGTTCTCTGATGCGTTCGGAGATCTCGTCGGCCTTGGCAGCCAGCAAGTCGAGTAGGGTACGGCACGGTGCCACGCCCTGGTCTCGCATGGACAGTAGCTCGCCGATTTCGTCGAGAGAGAGGCCCAGACGCCGCGAGCCTGCCACCAGGCGCAGCCGCCCCACGTCGCTTTCGTCGTAGTCGCGGTAGCCGTTGGGCAGGCGCCTGGGGGCTGGCAACAGCCCGATGGACTCGTAGTAGCGGATGGTCTTGGCCGAAACGCCGGTGCGGGCAGCCAATTCATGAATAAGCATGGAAGACGTGTGTAGGGAGCGGCTTGCATCTACCGTAGAAGCGGAGATGCAAGGCGGACATAGCTACCGATGTGCTGGGGGACAGGAACATTACTTCATTTTACCGCAGCACAAAAAAAGCGTACAGGCTGTTGTCGCCTGTACGCCGGTCCGTTGGGCAAGCGCAAATCAGCGCTCACCCGCTGGGCAGGTGGGGTTAGTATTCCCAGTCGTCGTCATCATAGTACTCGTCGTCCCAGCTATCGTCCTCCTCGTCGTCTGCCCAGAAGCTGAAGGAGTCGGCAGGTGCGCCGCACTCGGGGCAGCGCTTGGGCCGATTGCGCAAGGTGCCGCGGCGATAGTAACCGCACTCGTCGCATTCCCATTCTCCGGTGACGGAAGCTCGGACTTTCGATTTCGAGTGCATGACCATAGAACAGAGATCTCCTCAGGGGAAAGAACGGAACAGAGAGGGTACAGTCAGACGTACTATATCATTTTTCGGTATAATTTGCGGTGCAATTCGGGTACTATACGGGTAGCAAGTGCCGCTACGGAGTTCGAAAAGAGTCGTATGATACGAAACGCTTCTCTTGGAAGCTTTTGGCGACGCTTTTGTGGCTTCGGTGAAAATTGCCGGCAGCCAGCTCGCCGAAGAGGGACTCGCCGTAGTTTGTGGCTGCCTCGTTGGGATCATCGGCCCGTACCGCCGGAAGGAGGCCGCGATCCCAGACCGTGGTGCGGCGCCATCCCCGCACCGGCGCCGCGGCCTGCCTGAGAGCCCGCAACGTTTCGCGCCGGAGAAGACCGGCACCAGGCGGCTCTAACACCGCCTTGCACCGGCAGTGGTTGTCTGGGTGAGTGGGACACCAGGCCAATAAACGAAAGCCCCTCGCGCTCGCCATGAGCACGAAGGGCTGTCAACGGGGGCCGTCACCGGGCAGGCGGTGAATCAGTCTCGATGGTCTTCACGATGGGAACGATGGTCATTCCGCCCGCTATGGTCGTCCTTGCCATCATGACCGTCATGATTGTCGCGGCCGGATCGATCCGGGGAATCCTGGTGTGAAGGGGAATCCCAGTGGGGCTGCTCGGCATGGGGTGCTTCCTGCGGGGAGGAGTTGTCCCATGTCGAGGAGTTATCGCGGTGCGCGTCATCTACACCGGAGCGGTCGTCGCGCCTGCTGTCGTTGGAACTGTCCCGATGTGCCGGGGAATCGTCCCAGCCTACGGGTTGGGAGACAAATCGATTACACTTGCGGTCGCGCTCGGTGGAGATCTTGAGGGCTACGCGGGGATTACCGTCGGCGTACTTGACTTCGACACATCTGCCGATGGCAAAGCGGCCATGGCGCATGCGGAAGCGGGTCTGGCTGTCGGCGCTGTAGCTGACGCCGTTGATGATCCATACGCCGTAGCGTCCGGCGGGCATGCTGTCGATAGTGCCCTTGACTTCGCCTGTTGGTGCCGGCGGCTGCGTGCCGGGCAGGCCGCAGGCCGAATCGTAGTCCGACTCGATTTTGTAAGCGCGATTCACACCTTGAATGGTGCGATACTTCACTTCGGCACAAACACCCACACCCAGCGGGCCGTGTTTTTGCTTCAGGCGGGTGCGCGAGGTGGCGACGAACTCGCGTCCACCGATGACCCACACGCCTGAGCGGCCACCGGCAGGCATGGCGCTGATGACGCCGCGCCAGGAAGCACGCCGCCGTTCCATGGGGGCCTGCACCGACGAGTCGGCCGAGGCCATGCCGGGGAAGAGCGCCAGCAGGGAGAAGAGGAGCAGGGCGAGCGTTAGAGCTTGCTTCGGGCGGGAGAGATGGATTCGCTGTTTCATGAGCAACCTTCCGGATTCTGGAGTAGAGCGAGGGCTGGAGGAGCCTCTCGAAGCGGTTGTCCCTATGGTACGCGATCCCTCTGCCCCGGCGGTTAAATACGTGTCATGGTGATGTTAAGCCGTTGTTAAGACGCGCCTGCCGTAGTCCTCCAGAGCCCGGGATTGTGCGCGCAGGTTCTCGTCCGGTGTGTCCATGGGGACCTCGCAGCCGGCAGCACTAAACGCCCGCGGTCCCCCGATCTCCATGCAATGCATGGTCGCCCGATAGACCTTTTCGGGATCGCCCTGGAGAAGCACCGACACAGGATCGAAGTTGCCGCAGAAGGAGACGCGGTCGCCATACCTGGCGACGGCGCCCTCCATGTCCACCATGTGATCCAGATCGATGATATCCGCACCGCTCTCCACCATGGCATCGATGATCTTGTTGGTGTTGCCGCAGATGTGAAGCCGGCACAGGGCACCCATCTCGTGCACGGCCGCGAAGATGCGTTGCTCGTAGGGGAGGGCAAAGCGCCGGTACATCTGCGGGTTTACCAGAGAGCCTACGGCGTCGCCCAGACCGATGATGTCGGCCCCGGCTTCTACCTGGGCACGCGCGAACTCGATGGCTACTTCCACGCAGATCTCGCACAGCTCCTCCACCCATTCGGGCCGGTAAACCAGGTCCAACATGAGATTGTTGATGTTGCGCAAGTCGGTGGCTTCGGCCAGGGCGCCCTCGACCCAGCCCATGATGGGATACTCGCCTCCTACCTTCTCCCGGAACAACCGAATCGCCTCCAGCCGATCACTCATGCGCCTGCCGGTGTAGGGGCTGGGCTTCACCAGCTTCTGGATGTCCTCCGGCTCTTGCAGCAGCGGTACGACGCTCAGGGGCATGTCGTCCTCGGGAAACTCGATCTCCGCGCCGAAGTCGGCCGTCTCGCGGTAGGGATCGGAAATCGCCTGGACCAGATCGATGGCGTGGTGCTCGATGACGTACATGTTGGCATCCACCAATACGCGGTAGTCCAGATAGTACTCCCTGAGGGGCCTGCCCGTGCGCCTGGCGGCCCAGGTCATGAAGATATCGAAGTTGGGAGGGCGATCGACTTGCCGACCCGCCAGTCTCGCCTGCATGCGTTCAAAAGGCGTCATGCTCGTTCCTCCTCCGGTTGTCAGCAGCTCTTGGTGGCGTCGTGGTAAGCGGCCGGACTCAGTCCTGGGGTTGGGGGATGTTCACGGTAATGCCGCCGTCGACCACATAGTTGGCGCCGGTGACGAAGCTGGCTTCATCGGACGCCAGGAACAGGAACACGTTCACCACTTCCTCGATGGTTCCAATGCGGCCCAGGGGGTAAGCCTCCTCGAACTCGCGGCGGGTGGCCGCCGGATCGGACTGGCTCTCGACCCAGGCCCGCAGCATGGGAGAGTCGATGGTGCCCGGCGACACTGCGTTCACGCGGATGCCGTAAGGCGCGTAGTCAACGGCCATGGCCCGCGCCAGCGCGGCGAGGGCTCCTTTCGTCATGGAGTAGGCGGCGGTGCCGGGCGCACCGGCTATGCCCGTAATGCTGGCCATGTGGATGATGCTTCCCTGCCTTTGCTCCATCATATAGGGTACGACACGGGCGCTCATCAGAAATGCTCCCCGCATATTCACGGCGATGATACGATCCAGATCCTCCACACTGGTCTCGTGCACCATCCCCGGTATCATGATCGCGGCGTTGTTGACCAGGACGTTGGGCGGTCCGATCTTGTCCACGAAGCGCTGTACCGCGGCCTCGATCTGTGCTGGGTACTGCAGGTCGGCAGGTAACGTCACCGCCTTTCCTCCCTCCCGCTCGATCTCTTCGACCACGGCAGCACACCCCTCCTCCTTGAGGTCGAGCACACCCACAGCCGCGCCCTCGCGGGCAAAGCGCAGGGCCATGCCCCGGCCGATGCCGTTGGCCGCCCCTGTGATGATGGCTCGTTTTCCTTGCAAGCGTGCCATGAATCAGCCTCCTCGTGATTCAGCAGATGATGGGGTTAGATGGGTGCCTGCCCTACGGCAGACAGCCGGTTGTTCGAGACGGGTCGCCGATCGGACCGGAACGCAGCGGTTGCAGCGGTCGTACGGCGAGTGTGACAGCCTTGGGGAGTGTACCAATGCCACCGCCTTTGAGCAACACCGCGTCCGAGGCTGTGTCGACGGCGGAGCGCCTGGGTTCCGGTGATGGGGATGCACCACGAACGCAAGGTATCGCCACGCGCCCGGCCGGCAGCCGCATAACGGTGGGGGGCGGAGCAAGCAGGCCGTAGCATTCAGCGGATGTCCTCCCGCTCCCAGTGATCCCCCATGGCGCGGCGACCGACGGCCTTACCTTCTCCCTCCGACACCTGCCGGCGGAGATGGGGGTCGGCCAGGGCCTCGGGCCTGAAGTCGAGGCCGAGACCGGGCCCTTCGGGCGGAACAAAGAACCCGTCTTCGGGCCGAGGCGCATAGTCGGTGAGGACGTCGTAGGTGGTACGATAGAGCGCGCGAGAGGACTCGACAAAGAAGAGATTGTGGATGTGGGCGCCCAGGTGCATGGCCACAGCATGGGCCACGGGGCCTGCCAGGTTATGGAGCACCAGGGGCACGCCGTAGGTATCGGCCAGGGCTGCCATCCGTCGGGTCTCTGCCAGGCCGCCGCTCCAGAGCGGGTCGGTCATAAGGATAGGGGTAACGTGCTTCTCCAGCCACTCGCGCACCTGCCAGCGGGTCATGAGGGTCTCGGAGCCTACGATGGGAATGCTGCTTCGCTGCGAGAGTAGGCGGATCTCCTCCAGATGCACCGCGGGCATGGGGTCCTCGACGAAGAGGATGTCGTAGGGTTCCAGGGTGCGGATGATGCGCTCGGCCATGGCGCGGTTCCAACGAAAGTGGCATTCGATGCCGATCTCCATGTCGGAGCCGACCGCGTCGCGGATCTGGCGGATGGGGATGAGGGCCTGTTCGATTTCGGATGGGCTGATGTATTGCCCGCGGGAACGTTCGCTGTAAGTATCGAACGGCCAGATCTTCATGGCCCGGATGCCGTCTTGCAGCAGGCTGCGGGCCAGCGCGGCAGCCTCACCATGACGCCACATCTCATAATCCCGCACCGACCCGAAGCTGATACAGGTGTTGTAGGTGGGGATTTGCTCGCGCGTCTTGCCGCCCAGGAGCTGATATAGCGGTACCTGATAAAAGCGGCCCACGATGTCCCACAAGGCGATCTCCACGGCCGACAGGGCACGCAGTTCAGCTCCGCTATAGCCGTGGTACATGAGATTGTCCAGCACGAAGCGCCACAGTCCCTCGATGTCTCGCGGGTCCTGCCCCAGGACCAGGGGCGCGATTATCCCGTGGAGTGCGCCTCGGGTGCCCGCCACCTTTTCTACGGTTTCGCCAATGCCCACGACGCCCGCATCGGTATGAACGCGAACAAAGAGGAGACGAGGATGGTCCGGCCACTGCAGGCTTTCGATGGCGGTGATCTTCATGGCGCGCCTCCCTGCCGGCATGGCCGAATCGGTTCAGGCCGGTTGCTCACGGGCAACTCCTTTTGCAGATGTGTGGTGTGGAGAGAAGTGTGGGGATCGGAAAGGGAATCTGGAAGCGCCGGAGCCATCGCGCAGATATGGCCTCCCGTAGCGATGACTCCGGCGTTTGCCTGTGGCGCAAGGATCAGGGGTGACAAAGGGCCCGCGACGCGGCCCTACGCAGCCAGCCCCAGCAGCGCCTTGGCCTTGCGTGCTGCGCTGCCGGCGTCTGGCGCGAAGCCATCCGCGCCCACTTTGTCCGCGAAGTCCTGGGTGACGGGCGCGCCGCCGACCATCACTTTGACCTGGTCGCGTACCCCCGCTTCCTCCAGGGCCTCGATGGTGGAGATGATGGACTTTGTGGTCGTGGTCAACAGGGCAGACATGGCCACGATGTCGGGTTTCTCGGCTTTTACCGTATCCACGAAGCGAGAAGGTGCCACGTCGGTACCCAGATCGATGATGCGGAAGCCGGCACCCTCCATCATCATGGCCACCAGGTTCTTGCCGATGTCGTGCAGGTCGCCCGCCACCGTGCCGATAACGACGGTTCCGATCTGCTCTACGCCGGCTTCCACCAGCAAGGGCTTGAGCAGTTCCATGGCCGCGTTCATGGCGCGGGCCGCGATCAGCATCTCGGGCACGAATTTCTCGCCGATTTCGAACAGCCGGCCCACTTCGGTCATAGCCGGAATACACGCCTGGTTGAGAATGGTCTCGGCAGGGGTGCCGGCATCCAGTTCGGCCTGGGTTTCAGCCTTGGCTGCCGGTGCATTGCCGTTAAGGATGGCATCGTAGATCGCTTCGAGGCTCATGTTTTGATCTCCTTGAGTTTTGAACATGGATGTGACAACGGGAATTGACGGTCTGGAAAGAGTATGCTCAGAGCACAGCTGCTCCTGCAGGCGGTCGCTCCATAGCTTACCAATCAAGGATGGCGCCATCGTGGGCGCGAACGGTGGTTGAATGAATGACCTCTTGTTGGAAGGGATGCCGCCTGGCCGCGTCTTCGTCGACGTCGATCCCCAGGCCCGGCTCGTCGCAGATCAGCCAGTAGCCATCGCGAGTCTCGAGCGAGGAGCGCACGACGTCCCAGCGCCAGGGGACATCCTCGAGCATATCCTCCTGGATCAAGAAATTGGGTGTACTGAGGGCAAAGTGGAGGGCGACGGCATTGGCGACCGGCCCCAAGGGGTTGTGAGGAGCCACGCCCATGTAGTAGGTCTCGGCCATTGCTGCTATTTTCTTTGCTTCCCATAGCCCTCCGCAATGACATAGATCAGGCTGAATGACATGGCAGGCCTGCTTTTCGAAGATAGGCCGATAGCCGAAGCGCGTGACCACGCGTTCTCCGGTGGCGATGGGTACGGGACTGCGCTTGCGTAGCTCGGCCAGGGCGTCGACGTTCTCGGGGGGGATGGGCTCTTCCACGAAGTAGGGGCGATAAGGCGCCAGCACGTAGCAGAATTCCAGGGCATTGGCGGGCGAGTGACGGCCGTGACAGTCGACCATGATGTCCATCTCGTCCCCCACGGCCTCGCGCAAATACGCCATGGTCCTCTCGGCATAGTCATAGGCCGCGATGGGATTCAGACTCTCCGTCGGCGGCGTGATCAGTACCTTTACGGCCTTATAGCCCTTCTCCTGCACGGCCAGTGCCCGCTCGACGAATACCTGGGGATCGTTGCTCCGCTGGGATTCGTAGACCGCACGCATATCCCCGCCACCAAGATGGGTGTACATGCGCACCTTATCCCGCACTGCACCTCCCAGCAGCTTGTAAACGGGCTGGCCCAACACCTTACCGCGGATGTCCCACAGCGCCTGTTCGATCCCCGAGATGGCCGACATGCCGATGACCCCCATGCGCCAGAACGACTGGCGGTACATCTTCTGGAAGAGGAATTCGATGCGTTCGGGATTCTCGCCGATGATCATCGGTGCCAGGTCTTCTACCGCGCCCACCACCGCGCGGGTTTTCCACTCCAGCGTCGCCTCTCCCCACCCGTAGAGACCCGGCTCGCTCGTCTCTACCTTGACGAACACCCAGTTCCGCATCTCCGCGTTGACGACGACGGTCTTGACGGCCGTGATCTTCATAGCACACATCTCACGCCTCTCGTCGAACGTAGCTGAGGATACGGGGGTGTTCCTGGTGAAGGCCGGTCTCGATCAACCCGCGCTGCAGGAGTCTCTGCAGGTGGCCGTTGAGCGCGAACACCAGCTCCAGATCCAGAGGGCCATGAGGCCAATCACCCAGCCGGGGTCCCAGGGCCAGACAGGCCTCTCGCAGTGTGTGTGGTTCCGCCAGGTATTCGAGGAGCATGCTCTCGGCCTGCTCGACGAACTGGCGGGACTCGGCGCAGAAACGCGCAATCTCTTCGCCCCGCATCACCGGCCAGTGACAGCCCACGAAGGTGTCGATGGGCAGATGTTCCACCAGCCGGATGGTGGCCAGATATTCGTCCACGTGCAGGTAGGTAGGCGGCAGCTTTTCCTTGCCGTCGAAACCCAGGTAGACCCGTCCGTGGATGGCATCGCCGGCATAGAGCGCCCGGTTCTTGCGATCCAGGATACCCAGGTGACCGTGGGAATGGCCCGGCAGCGCCACGACCTCTACCACCCAGTCAGAACCGAGCAGGAGATGCTCGCCTCCTACGAAGGTGGCCTCGATGGGCTGGTCCTGCCCGCTCTGGTCCAGAATCCAGCGGCGTGTCTCCTCGTCATAGTAGATCTGATGATCGCCGCGATAGGCGTCGTAGCGCAGCTGGAATAGCGCCTGTGGACCCATGCATGCCGGGCGGTCGGCGTCGCCGCAGGCCAGGATCGCCTGCGGCGCGTACTGTTTCATCAGATGATTGCCGCCGGTGTGGTCCAGATCGCAATGCGTGTTGATGATCCAGGTGAGATCGGTCGGGGTGCCACCCGCCTCCTGCATCTGGGGGATGATGAACTGCACGGGATCGCGCGCACAGCCGGTATCCAGCAAGATGGAGGCGGAGTCGCCCCGGAGATAGACCAGTTGCAAAGGCCGGCCTCCTACCTCGCCTTCAAGCATGTAGACGCCGTCGAAGAGCTGTTGCATGGTGTGTCAACCTCCTGACCCTGTTCTAGTAAACGCCGTATTCCTGCAGCGTCTCCCAGAAGGCCATGTAGTTCTCGGGCGGTACGGTGGCCTGCGTGTTGTGGATGGTGGTACACACAAAGCCTCCACCTGGTGCCATGATCTCGATGTTGCGGCGGGTGTCCTCCCGCACCTCCTCGGGTGTGCCCTGGTCGAATATGCGCTGGGTATCGATGCCCGCGCCCCAGAAGGTGATGTAGTCGCCGTATTCCTTCTTGATGGCGGCATAATCGATGCCTGCTGCACTCTTCTGCAGGGGATTGAGGATGTCGATGCCCGACTCGATCAGATCCCAAAGGATGGGTACCAGCGCTCCATCGCAATGATAGAACAGCTTGGCATTGGTGCGTGCCTTGATGAACGCAAAGAGCTTTGTGTGGCGGGGTTTGATGTACTTCCTGTACATCTCTTTCGAGAAGAAGAGGTTCTTTTGCCCGGCCAAATCGTCGGCCTCGATAACCACATCGGCCAGATCTCCGACTTCTCGCAAGACGTTCTCCCAGTAGATCATCTTCAGTTCCACCACCTTGTCCATGATGTACTCGGCCACATCAGGATGCAGGTAGAAGTCGGTGAAGTACTTCTCGAAGCCGCGTGTCCAGGCGTGCATCTCCGACACGCCCGCGCATAGCGAGCCCACCACCACGGCCTTGCCCTCCTCGATGGTCTTGAGGGCCTTCTGCCGCAAGCCCTGGAAACGGGCGGGGTCGCCGGCATCGGGCCAGGTGTAGTTGGCCTCGATCTCTTCCGGTGAATCGTACTGGGCCAGGGGCCAGTAGTACATGTCGTAGTACAGCCCGCCTTTCTTGGGACTGCGCCAGCCGATACCCCATTCGTCGGTGTAGGCCGTGTAGTCGCCTTCATCCCGGTACTCGAGGTTGTACTTGGCCGAGGAGCGGGGTGCCACATTGTGGATGTCGATCTTGAGGATCTCGGCCACGTCTTCGTCGATAGCCGCCAGTTGCTGAATACTGTCGACGACACGAATCTCGACTTCCGGCAGACCCAAATAGGCCCGCAGATTCTTGTAAGCAATTTTGTGCATACCCGACATCGGCGTGCCACCCAGGTCAAAGGGGACGCGATCGGGTTCTTTGTGGTTGAGCGCAGTTTGCACTCGTTCGCGTGAGTTCATGGTTGCCTCCGTGTTTTCTCAATAAACGCGCGGCACCGGTACGAATTGTCCTGGACAATGCAGGTGTCTGCGCAGAGATCATCCATTTGCCTGCGCGCGGGCCACCAGGCGCTCTTGGCCGTCTGCTACTGCCACTGCCAGCAGCTCGACCGATGCCGTGGAATCGGGAACGTCCAATCGGGTCTCGAGCTCGACGGGCTCGAGGGGGGTCGCCGGACCCAGCGCCACACGTGCCACTTCGTCGCCTGCAGCATTCCGGGCCAGCAGGTAGAGCTGAGCGTAATCGAACACGCCGAAGAGGCCCTCTACTGCCAGGCCATTTCCCCGGCGCAGTGTCTTCAGGCGCCGCGCCGAACATCCACCTGGCTGCACATCGACCACGCGCGAAGGCAGTCTGCACGCGCCCCATTCGATGCGGAAACCGTGGTGCTGGCCGGGACGGAAATCGAATAGCGGACTCAAAACCTCCGTCTCCATGTGGTAGATGGGGCTGTTCTCGAAGCTGAGATTGCCGACCGTACCTTTGCCTGTGGTCCAGCATTCCACGGTGGCACCGTCGTCGGGATATTCGGCCAGGGCGTCGTAGGCAAACCGTTCGACGAACGCGTAGCCCAGCCGCTCGTTGCAGAAAGCGATCCAGCCACCGGGCGAGTCGATGCCGACCTTGCCGATGTGGCAGAGAT
>RFJM01000165.1 GCA_003694905.1 Caldilineae bacterium | reverse complement strand
TACCAGCCTGGCGCACCGGCTGCCCCTATTCTGAAACGCACCCGGTCGTGACCGCTGACTGGAAGTCATCCTCCTGTAGGGCAGACTTTCTAGTCTGCCTGGACGGGCTGGAAAGCCCGTCCCACAAGGCGCAAGGACACGCAGGGAGGTTGATCTGGCCGACGCAGGTCGGCCTTTGGCGCAGCCTGCACGGGCCGGCTTCTCGCCGGTCGTAGCCTCTGTAGGCCTGCGGCCAGGGGCCAGCGCTTGTTGGCCATGGGAGCGGAAAGTCCAAAACAGAGCTGAATGCCTGTAATGTTCGGGCCCTTCGGTGCATCCAACAGAAAGACCTCTTCTCTTGGAGGCTGCCATCGCACTCCCGATTTCTGTGCTTTAGGAGGCTATTCAAATGCTAGATTTCGGCCCGGTTCAACGTCGCCAGGTCAAGCTGGCCGAGTACGCGCGACAACGCGGCATCGACCGTCCACATCTGATCCAATACACCAACGAGATCATTGACGACATGCTGGCCCTGCTGGACGACATCGATGATTCGGTCGTTACCTTCGTACCGGTGGATCCCGAAGCCTATGACCCCTATGCCCAAGACCCCAACATGGTTCACGCGGGTTGGACGCTAGGCCATGTCGTCGCACATGTGACGGCCTCCAGCGAGGAATGTTGTGCCCACGCCGCCACTCTAGCTCGCGGTGTGGAGGTGTGCGGGCGGAACCGTTACGAAGTGCCGTGGCAGGAGATCCGCACGGTCGAACAGGTGCGCCAGCGGCTGGAGGAAAGCCGACGTATCCGTCTGGCCTACCTGAATGCATGGCCCGATAAGCCCCACTACGAGATGACCTACACTCCCTACAAGAGCCCGCAGAACTGTGTCGTGCGCGTGCTGGCCGGGCTCTATCACGAAGTGGGCCACCAGGACCAGCTCAAGGAGATCGTGCGGCAGGCGAAAGCCGCTCAGAGGAGGGGCCGGCCCTCGGCCGAGCTCGCCTAGTCCTGGTCGAAACCGATGGCTTCTTTGACGATGTAGAGCGGCCGTTGTTTGACCTCTTCGTAGATACGCCCCAGGTATTCGCCGATGATTCCCAGCGAAATGAGCTGGATGCCGCCCAGGAACATCACCATCACCAGGGTAGAGGCCTGGCCGTAAAATGCCTGACTGCCCGAAAGACGGAGAATTACCGTGAGGATGATGCCCAGGATGCTCAGCCCGGCGATGATAAAGCCCATATAGGTCGCGAGCTGAAGAGGCAGGTAGGAAAATGAGGTGATACCGTCAAGGGCAAAGCGTAGCATCTTGCTCAGGGGGTATTTGGTCTCACCCGCGAAGCGTTCTTCCCGGACATACTCCACCCCCGTTTGCTTGAAGCCGACCCAGATCGACAGCCCCCGCATGAAGCGATGATGTTCACGCATGCTACGCAGGGCATCTACTACCTTTCGGTCCATTAGCCGGAAGTCTCCCGTATCCAGGGGAATGTCGACGCCGGTAATGCGGTTGATCAGGCGATAGAAGAGCTGGGCGGTAACCAGCTTGAACCAGGTTTCGCCCTTGCGTTGCTTGCGCACTGCGTAGACGACCTCGTAGCCCTCACGCCATTTCTCTACCATTTCGGCAATGACGCCTGGGGGATCCTGCAAGTCGGCGTCGATGATGACCACGGCATCGCCCTGAGCGTAGTCGGTGCCGGCGGTGATGGCGATCTGATGCCCGAAATTGCGCGAGAAACTGACGATGCGCACGCGCGGGTCCCGGGCATGGAGCTCCTTCATGATGGCCAGGGAATTGTCATAGCTGCCATCGTTGACGAGCACCAGTTCCCAGGGCTCGCCGATCGCGTCCAGCGTGGCAGCCACCCGTCGGTAAAGTTCCGGCAAGATGGCTTCCTCGTTGTAGACGGGCGCCACGATGGAGAGTACCGGTCGAGACTGAGTCATTGTCTGCTCACTCATAGACGAAGGGCAAGGGGTGGGAAAACGGCTAGAGGATCAGCATGGCATCGCCGAAGGAGAAGAAACGATAACGCCGGGCGATGGCTTCGGCGTAGGCACGATCGATGTTGGCCTTGCCGGCAAAGGCGGAGACCAGCATCAACAGCGTGGAACGCGGGAGATGGAAGTTGGTGAGTAGTACATCGACGGCGCGAAAGTGATGTCCGGGCAAGATGTAGAGGTCGGTCTCGCCGGTCCAGGCCGCGATGGTCTGCCAGCCACAGGCCAGACCGGCAGGGGCCGGATCGCACGGAGCGAGACCCAGCGCGATCTTGGCTGCGGTCTCCAGGGCGCGAACGACGGTGGTGCCGACGGCGACGATACGATTGCCCTGCAAACGGGTTTCGTTGACGGCCCGCGCCGTCTCGGGTGGAATCGAGAGCCACTCGCGGTGCATGCGATGCTGGGCCGGGTCTTCTTCGCGCACAGGCCGAAAGGTATCGAGACCCACATGCAAGGTGACATAGGCAAATCTTACACCCAGTTGCCGCAGTTGCAACATCAGCTCCGGCGTAAAATGCAGGCCCGCGGTAGGCGCTGCCACCGAGCCCTCGTGCCTGCTGAAAATGGTTTGATATCGCTCTGGGTCTGCAAGCGGTGTGTGGATGTAGGGTGGCAGAGGAATCTGACCCACTTCGGGCAGGATGTCGTCGATGGCCGGGTGGAAGGAAACGGTGCGCAACGGGCCTTCCCCGACTGCTTCGATAGTGGCCGTGATGGCCTGGTCCTGCGGACCGGTGATGTGTATCTTCTTGCCTTCGGTCAGGTGTCTGCCTCGTACCAGCGCCTCCCAGGTACCATCGGCCAGACGCTTGAGCAGGAATACTTCGACGCGACCGCCTGTATCCTTGCGGCCCACCAGCCGTGCCGGGATGACCCGCGTATCGTTGAGCACCAGCAGGTCTCCTGCGCGCAGATAGTGGGGGAGGTCATAGATGTGTTGATGGGAGATGGCTCCATCCGCCCGGTTCAGCACCAACATGCGGGCGTGATCGCGCGGTTCGATGGGCGTCTGCGCAATGAGCTCTTGCGGAAGCTCGTAGTCGAAATCCGCGGTGCGCAGCCGGGAGGGAGAGGAAACCAGGGTGGGGTGGGAGGACATGGTCGGTATCAGGATGCCAGGATGCGGGCGAGGGCCCGGCCGGGGTAGGAAATCGGTAGCCCCGCGCCCGCGGTAATCGCAGATCGGGAATCATGGCGGGGTACTATCACAGTCTGCCTCGCCGGTAGTGGTCGGCCGCGTCGACAAAGGTTTCGAACAGGCGGCGGTGCTCTTCACCCAATTCATACAACCGTTCGGGGTGCCACTGGACGCCCAGTAGCCAGGGGTGCGTGACATGTTCGACTGCTTCGATCACACCATCGGGTGCGATGGCCGTGGCCAGCAACGGGGGAGCCAGGTCGGCGCTGCATACTGCCTGGTGATGGTAGGAGTTCACGGTCGCCGAGCGTGTCTGCAAGATCTCGTAGAGGAGACTCGGTGCGCGCACGTTGACGAGATGGGGGCGCGAGCCGTCGAAGCTGTTGATTTTGGCTGCGTGGTTCTGCACATGTTGGGTCAGTGTTCCGCCCAGGGCTACATTGAGTACCTGAATACCCCGACAGATACCGAACAGCGGCATTTCGCGCTCGATGGCGGCTTGAACCAAAGCCAGTTCCATGCGATCCCGTTCTGGATAGATAGAATGGGCGACCGTGCCGTTGAGTGCGTGGCCATAGTGTTCCGGATCCACATCCCCACCACCGGTGAGGATGAGCCCGTCCAGTTTGTCGAGTACGGCACCGGCATCGGGCACGATCTCGGGATAGAGGCGCACGGGTTCGCCACCGGCCAGCAGGATGCAAAACCAGTAGTCGCGTTGCCAGCGATGGAAGTAGCCGGCATCCTTCTCGCGTGAGGTGAAACCGATGCGCGGGCGGGACATAGCTAATCCGAAGGGGTGTCTTCGAAAAGGCTGGCTTGAGATGGCTGGTTGGGTTGCGTACCGTTGTAGGGGATGCCCAGGTGCTCGTAGGCGCGCGGGGTGGCAATGCGGCCCCGGGGCGTGCGTTCCAGAAAACCCAGTTGTAAGAGGTAGGGCTCAACCACATCCATGATGGTGTCCGACTCTTCGCTGACCGAGGCAGCGATGGTCTCCAACCCCACCGGCCCGCCACCGAATTTTTCGATGATGGAGCGCAGCACCAGCCGGTCCAGGCTGTCCAGGCCCAGGCTGTCGATTTCGAGCAAGGCCAGAGCCTCGCCCGCCACTTCCTGCGTGATGGTGCCCTCCGCACGTACCTGGGCGTAGTCCCTGACGCGGCGGAAGAGGCGCAAGGCCACGCGCGGGGTCCCGCGGGCGCGGCGCGCGATCTCCCGCACACCCTCATCGGTATAAGGCACCTGGGTGAGCTCGGCCGCGCGGCGTACGATATGCTCCAGCGCGTCCTGGTCGTAGAAATCGAAACGCAGGATGGCGCCAAAGCGGGCGCGCAGAGGGGCCGTCAGCAAGGCCAGGCGTGTCGTGGCGCCGATAACGGTGAACCGGGGCAACTTGAGACGAATGTTACGGGCGCTGGGGCCTTTGCCGATGACGAAATCCAGCGCGAAATCCTCCATGGCCGGGTAGAGGATTTCCTCGACAGCGCGTCCCAGACGGTGGATTTCGTCGATGAAGAGGATGTCGCCCTTGCGCATATTGGTGAGGATAGCGGCCAGGTCTCCGGCCCGTTCGATGGCCGGCCCGGCTGTGACCTTCAGATTCACATCCATTTCATTGGCGACGATATGGGCAATAGTTGTCTTGCCCAGGCCCGGCGGTCCGTAGAGCAAAATATGGTCCAGGCTCTCATTGCGCTGTCGCGCTGCCTCGATCAGGATCTCGAGATTGTTCCGCACCTTGTCTTGTCCGTAGAGTTCGTTCAGACGCTTGATGCGGAGCGCCACATCGAGACTATCGCCGGGCTGCGCCTGCGGCGCTATCGATCGTTCAGTCATAGTCTTCCGAAATGCGTGTGCGACCCGGTCGTCGTTCATACCACAACGACCCTGGCCTAGTTCGATCTCCCCGGTACGCTGCCGGCAAAGGGGGTCGAACACGTGTCTTGAGAGGATTCAATCTATTATAGACGAACATCTGTGCCAGCTCCAAGCATATCCCGGACCCGTGCGCGTTTCAACTTGGCGGCGGCCGGGGGGCAGCGCCCCCCGGAAAAAGAGGCGGCCCGACCCGACCGGATACCCCTCACCGCATCAGCTTGCCAAGCCGTGCTGCGTGGGCCGGCATCCGGACAGGCTGGAAAGCCTGTCCCACATCCAGCTCTGCCCGAGAAG
>RFJM01000017.1 GCA_003694905.1 Caldilineae bacterium | reverse complement strand
CACCTCCTACCGCAACCCCCACCCGCACCCACCTGGTCTACTACAGCTTCCTTCCCACGCTGCTGCAGATCTATCCCCCGCCCACGCCTGAACCGCAGGTCATCACCTTGCAGCAGGGCGTAGACGGCTACGACGGCACCCTAGACACCTATCTCAACGCCTGGGATGTTGAAGCCAACTATGCCGAGGCCGACCGCCTGGCCTTGCGCCAGCCCGATGTCATGGTGCCGCTCATTCGCTTCGATCTGAGCACCCTGCCCGCCAATGCCCATGTCGTCGATGCCCGGCTCGGCGTGTGGGTGCTCACCCAAACCAATAGCAATGCGGCCGTGGCTGGCCTCTATCGCCTGCAAAAAGCCTGGTCCACGATAGAAGCCAACTGGCTTCGAGCATCGGCCGCCCGGCCCTGGGATCTCCCCGGTGCCAACGGCGTGCCCGGCGACCGCGAGGCAAACCCCCGCGACATCACCACCATGACGGAAAGCCTGCGCTGGTACGAGTGGAATGTCACCTGGCTCGTACGCGAGTGGCTTGCCGACCCGGACTCCAACTACGGAGTTGCCATCAAGGCACTAGACGTTCCCAAAGTCTTCTATGCCATCGCTTCCGCCGAATACCACAATGCGGCTGCACGTCCCAGGCTTTCCATCACCTTTTGGACGCCGACCCCACCAGCGCCATGAAAACATCAACCCGCAGCATCGCTCCCAAGCGAGCCACCCTAAGCATGACGAGGAACGACGCAAACATGTTCACGACAAAAACCCAAATCGTTGGTTCCCACTTGCACCCCGCCGTCCAGGCCGATACCCCTGCGCCTAGAGGTGGCCAGTTGGTTGCTCCTGCACCGGCAACATGGACCTATCGCATCGGCAAGCGCGTGCTCGATGTGAGCCTGGCGCTCCTCTTGCTCATTCTGCTCTCGCCGCTCCTGCTCCTCATTGCCGTCGCCATCAAGCTGGACGATCGCGGCCCCGTCTTCATCGTACAGAAGCGAGTGGGGCTTGGCGGCAAAGTGTTCGACTTCTACAAGTTCCGCTCGATGACGGCCAATGTCGATCACGTGCAGGCTCACAAAGCCTTCGCCCTCAAGGTGGTGCGCGGCGAGATCACCAAGGGCCCTCCCAGCAACGGCGGAGTCATCAAGCCCACCTCTGACGGTCGGGTGATCACCCGTGTGGGCCGCATCCTGCGCAAAACCAGCATGGATGAGCTGCCCCAACTGGTCAATGTCCTCATCGGCAACATGAGCCTGGTGGGTCCCCGACCCTCGATGGACTACGAGCTGGAAGCCTACTATGATTGGTATCTGCCCCGCCTCTCGGTGCTGCCCGGTATCACTGGCCTTGCCCAAATCAACGGCAGGAGCAGTATCGCCTTTCCTGAGATCGTTCGCTGGGATCTGAAATACATCGAGAATCGGTCCCTGTGGCAGGATGTGGTCATCATCCTCAAGACCATCCCGCTGGTCATTTCCATGCGCGACAGCGGTTGAGCAGCAGGCCGGAGGACTGCTGCCGTTACAACGACAACAGAACGGTGTCATCTTCGCTTCTTTCCGCGCAAGGCCTGCTGAAAACGCTGCTCGAACCCCTGACCAGGAATCTCACCTACACGATGGTCTTCGGCGGGGTTCCCATCAGACGCAGGGGAGGGCTGGGGTTTCTGCAAGGTATACGCCGTCGTGAGTCGACGCCTGAGGAACGATTCCTGGCGTCGCTGTCTCTGCAGGGGAAAACGGTGTACGATGTAGGCGGGTACATCGGCCTGGTCACCGTTTTCTTTGCCCGCAAGGTGGGCGAGACAGGCCGGGTCATCGTATTCGAACCACTGCCCGAACATTGCCGGCTGATAGAGCAGCATCTGAGGCTGAACGGGGTAACGGGCGTCCGGGTTATGAACATGGGGGTGGGAGATCGGGCGAGCAGCCTGGCGATGGCCGTGCGTCGCGGGGCCAGCGCCACTGCCAGCCTGGAGAATCGTATCCGGGAGCAGATCCTCAGCGAGCCCGGCGCGCGGCGCGTTGAAGTGATGGTGGATACGCTCGACCACATCATCGAGACCCACGTTCTGCCCGAACCGGACTTCATCAAGCTGGATGTGGAGGGCTACGAGTATCAGGCGCTGCTGGGGATGGAACAGACCATGAGCAGATACGGGCCCGACTTGTTCATCGAGATCCACGGCAAGGACCCGGCTCACAAACGCCAGAATATCCGCCGGATCGTCGACCTGCTCCGGCAACGCAACTATGCCATCCATCACGTCGAGACCTCGCAAGAGGTGAGTTCGGCTAACGCGGAGGTGGCCGCCGAGGGCCATATCTTCTGCGTCCCCAATTGATCGCTCTGCACGGATAGGGTATCCTAGAGCAGCACGATTTCGCAGCGACATGTCCATAGCACTCGAACAAGGAGGTTCAACATGCGCCCTGTATATGCCGTCGCCGGAGGGGTCAGCAAATTCGCCAAGGCCCGGCCCGACAAGACCTTTCCGGCCATTGTCAAGGAGGCGTATGATTACGCCCTCCAGGATATCGGGCTGGAACACGGCCAGTTCATTGAGCTGGTCGATGGCTCGGTAGCCAGCTATTTTAGTGACCATTTCACCCGGCAGCTCATGGCCGGCATCATGGTCCAGGATTACTTGGGGCTGTGTCCCAAACCGAGTCACCGGGTAGAAGGGGGCGGGGCAACGGGCGGATTGTGTTTTCAGGAAGCGTGGAAAAGCGTGGCCAGTGGGCACATGGATATCTGCCTGGCCTACGGGTTCGAGACCATGAGCCATGTAGAAACCTGGAAGGGCAACGAGTTCATTGCCTTGGCCTCGGACGTGAGTTTCGACTATCCGGTTGGGGGCTTCTACTCGGGGTACTATGCCATGATGGTGACGCGACACATGAAGGAATTCGGCACGACGGTCGAGCAACTGGCCCACGTCTCGGTCAAGAACTATCGCAACGCCTACCACAACCCCTATGCCCAAAAGCGCCAGCGGATCACCCTGCAGGATGTACGCAATGCGCCCATGGTGGCCTGGCCGCTGACTCGGCTGGACATCTGTGTAATGTCGGACGGGGCTGCGGTCACCATCCTCGCTTCGGAAGAGGGGCTGACGCGGCTGGAAAAGGCCGGCGCTCGCATCCCGCGCCCGCTGGTGCGGGTGACGGGTATCGGCCGGGGTACCGATGCCATGCGCATGGCCGATCGGCCCCATGTCGACTATGAGACCTTCATGCGCGAGTACGCCACCCCGCAGGAGCAGGATTCGGATGACACGCGGGCCTACTATCGCCGCCTGTGGGAGCACGGAACCCGCTATCCGGGCGTTCACAGCTTCCGCGCGGGCCGTACCGCAGGCAACATGGCCTATCGCCAGGCGGGCATCTACGACCCCCTGCATGAGCTGGATTTCATCGAACTTCACGATGCTTACACCAGTTCCGAGATCCAGACCTACGAGGATCTGGGCCTCTGCCGATATGGTGAAGGGGGACCATTTGCGGCTTCGGGCAAGGCCTTCATGCCCGGTGTAGACTACGGGCTCGACCTGCCTTCGCCTCCGGAGTGTCCGGTGAATCCCTCGGGTGGGCTCATCGCCTGCGGCCATCCGGTAGGTGCTACCGGGCTGATGCAGAACGTCTTCGCCATCTGGCAGCTACAAGGAACCATCGCCAGGCACTTTGGCGATGCCACGCTGCAGGTGAAAGACGCCCGGCGGGGTGCCACCCATTCACATGCGGGCACCGGCACCTATGTCACCGTGACGATCCTGGAACGGGAGGAATAGAAAGGCCCGACCCTTCCCCATCCGGCTCTACCATCCCTGGGAGGAATATGCATCATGGCCAGACAGCCAAACAAACGCGAAGAAACACTGGGCGGGACCATCGTCCACGGTCTGCCCTTTCCCACAGAACTGACACCGGAAGCGCTGGAATGGCTGCGCGCGATGCAGCCCATCCGCATCGAACAGGAATACAGCATCACCTATCTGCACAGTTATGCTCAGGATTCTCCCTGGTTCGCGGGGCTCACCAACAGGGTACTGTTGGGCAACCGCGAACGGGAGAGCGGCTACACCTATGCCACCCCGCGCGGGCACGGCATGTACGACGGGCAGGAGACGGAGTGGGTCGAGTTGCCCCAGGAAGGTCGAGTCCATGCCTTCACGGTGTGCTATTTCGGCTCGGAAGAATTCCTGGCCGAGACCCCCTTTGTACTTGCTCTCATCGAGTTCGAGGGAGCAGACACGCTGTTGTTGAGCCGTCTTCTGGGCGTTGACCCCGAGCAGGCATCCCTCGACTGGATCGGTATGAAGGTGAAGGCTCGTTTCTTGCGCAACGCCAAGCTCAAACCGACCGACGTCTACTTTGTGCCCGCCTAGCCGGCTCACGACCCCGCGGCCGGACGGCCGTCCGGGTCAAGTTCTCCCCGCCGCCCGTAGAAGCCGGTCGGCCACGGACATAGCATGTAAGGATGGGCGCGTACCGCGAGGACGCGCCCACCGGTCTGTCGACCTGTGTCTGCAGTCCTGGAAATCAGGCGGCCGCGGACCTCAGTCTTCCTCCTGCTGCTCGAAGTCCACGTGCCCCCAGCGATGGCGTTGCACGGGAAGCCCGCGCTTCTTGAGACGCTCGACCTCGGACTGGCACTTCACGCACAGCGTTGCATCGGGTTTGACGTCCAAGCGTTCGGGGGGGATGGGCTGACCACAACGCTCGCAAATACCATAGGTCCCCCGCTCGATAGCTTTCAAGGCATCGTCGATGGAGGCCAGGCGGCTTTCCAGAGCAGCCAGCAGGGCTACACTCTTCTCCCGTTCAATGACATCCGGATCGCCTTCTTCGACGTCCATATCTACTTCGCCCTTCAGACTTTCTCTCAAGAGCTCGATATCTTGAACCAGCTGTTCGCGCTGTGCCAATAGCTTCTCTTTTTCCTGTTGCATGGCCAGATTAGTGCTCATCTGTAGACTCTTTTCCTCCTCGATATATCCGACTTCTTCGGGTGTGGAAATGGTACGACCACAGGATGAATTGTGGAGGCAACCTTGTACCACAAATGCGATATCGCGTCAAAATCCTGAAAGCAGGTGTAACTACTCAGCCTGTCATTGCGAGCCGCAGGCGAAGCAATCTCCACCCCCCAAATAGGAGATTGCTTCGTCGCTTCGCTCCTCGCAATGACAGGTTGTGACCCCGGCGCCGCGGGCAGGGGTG
>RFJM01000164.1 GCA_003694905.1 Caldilineae bacterium | reverse complement strand
GGTGGGGGGTGGATTTGCCTGGTTCGCCCGGCGGCTGGAGCGCCCGGCCGCCCTCGTGGGGCTGGTGCTGGCCGCGGCGGGCACGGTAGCCTTCCAGGTGTTTGCCGCCCATCAGGAAGGCGTGACCGCGACCTGGTTATGGGTGGCTCCATTCCTCTTGCTGTTGGGGACATTGGCCCTGGCGCGGGCCCGCAGCCGTCGCCTGGGTGCGGCGCTGGTGCTGGCCGCGTTGCTCTTCATCCCCCTGGTCTGGAGCGGGCTGACCGTGCTGGATACCTCGCCGGAAGTCAACCTGCCCTCGGCCTACACGTCGCAGACCGCACAGCGGCCGGGGCCACCTCGCAACGAAGGGGCAGGCACGAACGCACTGCTGGCCTATCTGCAAGCCCATCCGCCGGGGACGAAGTACCTCATCGCCGTACCCGGCGCCCAGGTCGGCGCGCCGCTGGTGCTGGCGACCGGTCAGCCGGTGCTCTATATGGGTGGCTTCTCAGGCGGTGACCCCGTGGTGGACGCCGGCGACCTGGCGGCCCTGGTCCAGAGCGGCGAACTGCGCTATGTGCTCTACGGCGCGGAGCGGGGTGCCCGCCCGGAAATCCAGTCCTGGCTGGACACAGCCTGCACCCCGGTCCCTGTCAACCGGAACACCCGCGGGCCGGCGCTGCAACTCTACGATTGCCGGCCATGACCGGCCCCTACTTCACGCCGTGGGATGAGAGCACATGCCCCCGGCGAACTGTAGCTTATTGAACCGGCACGCCGATAGCCACGGTCTACGGACGCCGATGCTAACGTTGCTCATCGGCGCTCATCCGTGTTCTTCGCAGCCGGGGCTCGAAATGCGAGGCGCCGTGTGCGGGCAAACCGGTCGGGACATCCTCGCCGCCGCGATGCGGGAACGGTCGCGGGCGTCGCGAGGCCCCGCCGACCGCAATGCCGGACATCTACCCCCATCAGTGGGCTTGACCCTCACTGCTTTTACCACGACGATTTCTCTGCATCGGCACAAGCGCAGAATCTCGCCAAGAGTCTGGGACGCACCCAACGGCCCCGGTTCCTTTGCTGCGGGCGCCGTGATGGTGCTAGAATAAGGTTTGCTGCGTTGCAGCCGGCACCGTTCGGGCCTTGCTGCCGGGCAGCGGTTTCGGCACATACCGTTGGCAACGGCAGGCCAACGTTTACCTTCTATTCGCCACCATGATCGATCTGGCCATCGTCATTGTTAGCTACAACACCAGAGATCTCCTCCGCACCTGCCTTCGCTCACTGTTCGCCAGCGAAGGCGATTTCACGTTTCATGTCACTGTGGTCGACAACAACAGTAGCGACGGCAGTCTGGAAATGGTGCAGGCCGAGTTCCCCCAGGTGGCGACCGTGGCAGCACCGCGCAACGGCGGCTTTGCCTATGCCAACAATCTGGGCTTGCGGCGCTACGGCTTCGGCCGGGGCAGGTCCCCAGACGCCCTACCCCGCTATGCCCTCCTGCTCAACCCCGATACCGAACTGCCTCCGGGCGCGCTGGCCGAGATGCTACGCCTGATGGATGAACGTCCCGAACTGGGCGTCTCAGGGCCCAAGCTGGTGCTGCCGGACGGCAGCCTGGACAAGGCCTGTCGGCGAGCCTTCCCCGCTCCCACTTCCTTTATCTATCGTGGTCTGGGGCTCAGCAAGCTATTCCCCCATAGCGCCCGTTTCGGCCGGTACAATCTCACCTTCCTGCCCGAAGACCAGGAAACCGAAGTGGACTCCGTCGTGGGCGCCTTTATGCTTGTGCGTCGCGAGGCCATCGAGCAGGCAGGCCTCCTGGACGAGAGCTTCTTCATGTACGGAGAGGACCTGGACTGGGCCTATCGCATCAAGCAGCACGGCTGGAAGGTGTGGTACTACCCGGCCGTGCAGGTATTGCACCACAAGGGAGCGGCTTCGCGAGGCAACCCTCGCGTGCGGCTGGCCTTCTATCAGGCCATGGCCATCTTCGTCAGGAAGCACTACCGGCAAGAGACGCCTTTGCCTTTGTATTGGCTGATCATGCTCGGCATCGCGCTCAAGGGGAGCGTGGATGTAGGAACCACCTGGGTGCGCGCGGCGCTGGCCGCCGGAGGTGTGCGCGGATGAAACGTTCGCGGCTCGTCTTTCAACTGGTCTTACTGGGCACGGACTTTTTCGCGGCCGCCTTCGCGGTCTTCGTGGCCCACCGCATCCAGCGCGCCCTCAAACCCGATTCCATCGATCGCTTCCTGCACTACAGCAACTTCCTGGCCCTCTTCGTCCTTGCCGTCATTCTGGTCTCCTACATCCACAAACGCTATCACGGCCGCAGGCCGGCCAATCTGATGGACAGCTTCACCCGTACCATCGGCAGTGTGACGACGGCCTCGTTGGTGGCCCTGGCGGCGCTGGTGTTCCTCTTCAAGAATGAACTGGACTACGGCAGGATTCCCTACCCCCGCGGTTTTCTGGTGTACACCTGGGCCGGCGCCGTTGTCTTCATCAGCCTGGGGCGCTTCATCGTCGCCCGGTTCATCACCTTTGTGCAGGCCCACGGCTACGGTCGCGACAGGGTCCTGGTCGTGGGCAGTGGCGAGGTGGGGCGCATGTTGGTGCAGAAGTTGCAAAGTGCCGGAGGCATCGCGCACGAGGTCGTAGGCTTCGTTCCCACCGACGACCGTGTTCCCCCCCTGGTCGATGCCCCTATCCTGGGCCGGCCACCCGATCTGCCCGAAATCATCGACCGCTACGAGATCGATGAAGTGGTCATCGGCATGCCCGAGGCTTCGCACCGTGAGATCGTCAACATCATCTCCCTGTGCGAGCGGGAAAAAGTTAGTATCAAGGTCTTTCCCGATGTGTTCCAGATCATGGCCACCGAGGTGGGTGTCAGCGACCTCGGCGGCCTGCCGCTGCTGACCGTGCGGGATGTGGCGCTGAGCGGTTGGCGGTTGTCTCTCAAGCGGGTGTTCGACCTGGTTTTCGCCGGCCTGGCGCTGATCTTCCTCTCCCCGTTGATGCTACTCATCGCCCTGCTGGTTAAGCTGGAGTCACCCGGTCCTGTCTTCTACATCCAGGAGCGGATGGGGCTGGATGCCCGGCCCTTCCCCATGCTCAAGTTTCGCTCCATGCGCGCCGATGCCGAGCGCGATGGCCCCGGTTGGACGACTGCCGACGACCCGCGCAAGACCCGGCTGGGCGCCATCCTGCGGCGCATTTCCATCGACGAACTGCCCCAGCTCATCAACGTCATCCGCGCAGACATGAGCCTGGTCGGCCCGCGACCCGAGCGCCCCGTCTATGTCGAACAGTTTCGTCAATACATCCCCCGCTATATGGACCGGCATCAGATGAAAGCGGGGATCACCGGTTGGGCACAGGTCAACGGGCTGCGTGGCGACACCAGCATCGTCGAACGCACCAAATACGATCTCTGGTACATCGAGAACTGGTCCCTCTGGCTGGACTTCAAGATCTGCGTGCGCACCCTGTTCCGGATCTTTACGGATCGTAACGCATACTAGCGCCTGCCTGGGCCCTCCGCCCCGCCTATTTCTTGACCCTTGCAACCACTGCACGACTGGCATCTGTCTGCCCCCCAGGCCCGGCAACTGCAACGCTCCCTGGCCGGCCGGGTGAAGCTGGTCTGGGATGGGCGAAGGGTAGAGAAGGTGGGGGGCGTGGATGTATGGGTGGGCAAGGAGTCGGCCCGCTGCGCCATTGCCGTACTCCGTTTCCCCGGCTTCGAACCGCTGCATCATGTGACGGTTGAGGTAGAGATCACTT
>RFJM01000163.1 GCA_003694905.1 Caldilineae bacterium | reverse complement strand
TGCGCGGCCCCGGCCGGCGAGACAGGGGGCCGAGGTTTCAGCTTCTCGGGCAGGGCTGGATGTGAGACAGGCTTTCCAGCCTGTCCGGATGCCGGCCCACGCAGCACGGCTTGGCAAGCTGAAACGCTCGTTAGTTGTCTGGTCAGGTCGGGCCGCGGCTTTGCCGGGTGGCGCTGCCCTCCGGCCGCCCCCAAATTGAACCGCACCTCCTTGAAACGCCCCGTTGACTTGCCGCGGGATTGCCCGGCCGTCCACCTTCGGGCTATACTTAGCGGGATCTTTGCAGCCGCATACCGACACAACGACGCAGCCGATGCATGTCGTTGCCGGCGGCCGTCACTCAGGATTTCCTCAGCTCATGCACGACAGCAACAACGCCTCCGACAAGGAGATCACGCCTCAGGTCATTGCCGAAGCAGAAAAACTGATCGACTTGACCTTCACTCCGGAAGAGCGGGAGCTCATGGTCGAGGGGTTGGCTGAGCAGCGCGATCACTATGCGCGGTTGCGGGATGTCCCCCTGGCCAACGATGTGCCTCCGGCCTTGCTCTTCGACCCAACCGTGGTACCGGCCCCCGCGCCCCGTGCGTGGCCTCCGCGTGTACCAGATCGACCGGCAGCGCTATTACGACCGGAGTCGTTGGACGATCTGGCTTTCTGGCCGGTGAGCCGCCTCTCGCACCTGTTGCGCTCGGGCCAGGTGACTTCGCTCGAGCTGACGGAGATGTACCTGGCACGTCTGCACCGGCTAGACCCGCTCTTGCACTGCATCGTCACGCTGACCGAGGAGCGTGCGCTGGAGCAGGCCCGCCGCGCGGATGCGGAACTGGCGGCCGGGCGCTGGCGTGGTCCCCTGCACGGCATTCCCTACGGTGTCAAAGATCTGCTGGCGGCGCGGGACTACCCCACCACCTGGGGTGCCGCACCGTATCGGGACCAGCTCATCGACATGGATGCAACGGTGGTGCAGAGGCTCGACGAGGCCGGCGCGGTTTTGCTGGCCAAGCTGAGCGTGGGAGCGCTGGCCTGGGGCGATGTCTGGTTCGGCGGCAAGACGCGGTCGCCCTGGAATCCCGAACGGGGCTCCAGCGGTTCCTCGGCGGGGCCGGGCGCGGCCACCGCGGCGGGTCTGGTAGGATTCGCCATCGGTACCGAAACCTGGGGTTCTATCGTGTCCCCTTCTACGCGCTGCGGCGTAAGCGGTCTGCGTCCCACCTTCGGCCGGGTGAGCCGGCACGGAGCCATGGCATTGAGCTGGAGCATGGACAAGATCGGTCCCATGTGCCGCACGGTGGAGGATTGTGCTCTCGTCTTTGCCGCCATCCATGGCGCCGATGGCCGCGACCCCACCGCCACCACCCGACCTTTCGTCTGGGAACCCGAACTGGATATCTCGACCCTGCGCGTGGGCTATGTGGCCGCGGATTTCGAGCAGGAGTACAGCGGCCGGGAGAACGACCTGCGCACGCTGGAAGTATTGCGCGAGTTGGGTTGTGAACTCAAGCCTGTGAGCCTGCCCGACTATCCCATCGAGGCGCTCAGCTTCATCCTCACAGCCGAGGCGGCAGCCGCTTTCGATGAATTGACCCGCAGCAACCGGGACGATCTGCTGGTACGGCAGGAGAAGGATGCCTGGCCCAATGTATTCCGGCAGTCTCGTTTTGTCCCCGCGGTCGAATACATCCAGGCCAATCGCGTCCGCCTCCTGTTGTTGCATGAGATGGCCCGACTGATGAGCGATCTCGATGTCTATGTTGCCCCCTCGCTTCAGGGTGACAATCTCCTGCTCACCAACCTGACCGGTCATCCCGCGGTCGTGGTGCCCAACGGTTTCGACGAGGAAGGACTGCCGACAAGCATTACCTTCATCGGCCGGCTCTACGACGAGAGCACCGTCCTGGCGCTGGCCCGGGCCTATCAGGAGGCGACGGACTTCCATCTCATCCATCCGCAGTTGGAACAGGTACAAGACGGATAATCACCATGAGCGAACCGACCGTATCCCTACAACATCTCAGCAAACGCTTTGGGGACGTGCAGGCAGTTTCGGATGTCTCCTTTGAGGTCTATCCGGGCGAAATCTTCGGGCTGCTGGGGCCGAACGGCGCCGGCAAGACGACTACCATCCGCATGATGCTGGACATCTTCCGGCCGGACCGGGGCGAGGTGCGGGTATTCGGTGGCACCCTGGATGAACAGGCCAAAGAACGCATCGGCTATATGCCCGAGGAGCGAGGTCTGTACAAAGACCAGAAGCTGGAGCCCACGCTCATCTATCTGGCCACCCTGAAAGGGATGGCCGAAGCAACGGCGCGCGAGCGGCTGTATGAGTGGTTGCACCGCCTGGATTTGTACGAACACCGTCATAAGAAGGTGCAAGATCTCAGCCGTGGTATGCAGCAGAAGGCGCAGATCATCGCCACCCTGATCCACGAACCCGATCTCATCGTGGTGGACGAGCCTTTTTCGGGACTGGACCCGGTGAACACGCGCCTGGTGAAGGATATCATGGAGGAGCAGCGACAGGCGGGCAAGACCATCATCATGTCCACGCACCAGATGTATCAGGTAGAGGCGTTGTGTAACCGGATTGTGTTGATCAACCGGGGGCGGGTAGTGCTTTACGGTGAGGTAGAGGAAATCAAACGCCGGTTCTCGGCCCATGCACTCGTCATCGAAGGCCAGGGCGATTTCAGCAATCTGCCCGGCGTGCTCGACATGCGCCGGCAGAACGGGGCCTACCATGTGGCCCTCGCCCCCCATGTAGATGCGCAGACGGTGCTGCGCGCCCTGGCCGCGCGGGAGGATGTCTTCATCGAGCGGTTCGAACTGGCAGAGCCATCCCTGGAGGACATCTTTGTGATGGTGGTGCAGAGGGAGGGGGATGATGCATAAGTTTTGGCTGGTGGCTCGGGCCGAGTATCTACGTCTGGTGCGGCGGCGGGCATTCCTGCTGGCGACCTTTGGCATGCCGCTCTTGATCATGCTCATTATCGGCGTCAGTATTCTGCTGTCGGTGCGCAGCGAGCGCGGCAATTTGCCCCTGGGTGTGGTCGATGAGGCGGGTGTGCTGGTGGCGGACCTGGCGCCGGAGAGGTATGCCGGGGAAGACGGCCCCGAGATCCGGATCTTCGAAAGCCGTGAAGCTGCCGATGCCGCCCTCAATGCTGCCGACATCCAGGCATACTACGTGCTAAACAAAGGCTATCTGCAGAGCGGGCAGGTCGAGCTCTACTATTGGGACGAGCCGCCAAAGGCCGACGCCCGTAGCGCATTCGATCGTTTCATGCGAGCAAACTTGCTGGCGGATCAACCCGAGGCGGTACAACGACGGCTGCTACAAGGTGTGGACCTGGTGTTGCGCACGGCGGACGGCCGTCGCCAGGCGAGTGAGAACGATTTCGCCAGCTTTGTCTTGCCCTTCGTGATAGGTATGTTTTTCGTCTTCGTGGTCATGGGCACGGCAGGCTACTTGCTTCAGGCCGTGACGACGGAGAAGGAGAACCGGATGGTCGAGGTGATGTTTACCTCTGTAGGGTCTTACAAACTCATTGCGGGCAAGGCGCTGGGGTTGATGGCGGTGGCGCTGACCCAGGTGGGCATGTGGATCCTGGCGGTGGCTGTGGGGGTGATGATTGCGGCACGCTATATCACTTTCCTGCAAACGCTGCAGGCGCCCTGGGGCTTCCTGGGCCTGGTATTGCTCTTCTTCTTGCCCACCTATGCGCTCATCGCCGGGATTATGATAACGGTCGGCAGTATGGTGACGGAGCTACAGCAGGCCCAGCAGATCGCGGGAATGGTGAACCTGCTGTTCGTGGTACCCTTTTTCTTTACCGTCTTCCTGTTCACGAATCCGGACAACGCGGTGATGGTAGCGCTGACCCTGTTTCCCACGACTGCCTTCATCACCGTAGCCATGCGCTGGGGGGTGACGGTGATTCCCATCTGGCAACTGGTGTTGAGCTGGGTCCTACTGGCCGGATCGGCAGTGACCAGTGTTTGGGTGGCGGCCCGGGTCTTCCGGGTGGGCATGCTGCGCTACGGGCAATCGATTTCGCTGCGCGGGCTGTACGCGTTGCTGAGCGGCCAGCGTACGGGCTGAGCCGGAGAGGAGTACGAAGGATGCGGAATATCGGTTTGGTCATCAGGCACGAAATCAAGACAACGCTTTCACGGCGTTCGTTCTGGCTGCTGACGGTACTGTTTCCGGCCATGGTCATCGTGGCCACGGCGATACCCCAGTGGCTGGCTGGCGATGCTCTTGACGAAGCAAACGTGTTGCAGGCCGCGCAACAGTCCCTGGCACATATCGGGTATGTGGACGAGGCGGGCATCGTCAAGGCTCTGCCACCCGGTATCCCGCCGGACACGGTGGTGGCCTATCCCGACGAGGCATCGGCCCAGGCCGCGCTGGAGGCCGGGGAGCTGGATCAATACTTTGTAATCGTGCCAGACTTCCTCGAGTCCGGCAGGGTGGTGGCCGTGAGCGAGCAGTTCAACGTGTTCAGCGGGCTCAACGGCGCTGAACTGGTGAAGTACCTGGTCAGCTACAACTTGGTGGACCGGCCGGAAGTGGTGGGGTTGCTGTTGGACCCCACGCCGAAGGAGACGCGCGTGGCCCTGGCGCCCAGGCCACCGCGAGACGAAGACAATCCCTTTACCTTTTTCGTGCCGTTTGCCGCCATGTTCGTCCTATTTTTTGTCATCAGCATGACGGCCGGCTACATGTTGCGCAGTGTTACGCAGGAGAAGGAGAATCGCACGGTCGAGGTGTTGTTGTTAAGCCTGAGTCCGAGACAATTGATGGTGGGCAAGGTGCTGGGGCTGGGGGTGGTGGCCTTGGTTCAGATGGCGGTATGGATGGGCGGTGGCCTGCTGGCGATGGACCGGGCGCGCCTGGTTACTCAGATTCCGGAGCATATTCAGTTGACTCCAGGCTTCGTCATCTTGACCTTGGTCTATTTCGTCCTCGGATATCTCCTTTACGCCAGCGCACTGGGAGCGCTGGGGGCGCTGGCGCCGAATGTCCGGGAAGGGACTCAGTTCACCTTTATCATCATTCTGCCCTTGTTGCTGCCTTTCTGGCTCAACACGGCCTTTGTCTCGAACCCCGACGGCGGTGTGGCTCTGGTTCTAAGTCTTATTCCGCTGACGGCTCCCACCTCGATGGTTGCCCGGCTGGCCGCGACGCAGGTTCCGACCTGGCAGGTGGCGGTCAGTTTGGGCGGTCTGTTGATCACGACATATGGCTTTGTGGTGATGGCGGCGCGCTTCTTCCGGCCGGACACCCTGCTCACCAGCACCAGCCTGAGCCTGCGACGCATCCTGCGCGAAGCGCGGGGTTGACGCAGCCTTGCTTGCAGCCCACCCTATCATGACGACCCCAACCGATGCCATAGCCCTGGCAGAGTGGCGACGTAGCGTGGCCGAGCTGTATGCGCGAGTGCGTGAGTTGGCCGCCACCTCGCCTGAGGCGGCCTGGCGCATGTTCCGCGAGGGTCGCGACGCCCTGTTTGCCCGCCACAGTCAGACCCCTCTCTCTCCCGAGCAGCTTGCCCGATTCCACGGGCTCGATTACTTTCCTTACGATCCCGCCTGGCGCGTCCTGGCCACTGTCGAGGCCGGCGTCGAACACCATGCCTACTCGGTGGATTTGGGAGAAGATGGTGTGCTGCGCTATACGCGCGTTGCGCGCTTGCACTTCACGGTGGTCGATGCGCCGGCCAGTCTGGATCTCTACTGGATTGAGGGCTACGGTGGTGGGCTGTTCCTGCCCTTTCGCGATCTGAGCAACGGCAGTGAGACTTATGGCGGGGGGCGCTATCTGCTGGATACGATCAAAGG
>RFJM01000162.1 GCA_003694905.1 Caldilineae bacterium | reverse complement strand
GCGACCGAAGCTGCCGAGAGGCTCCTGGCCTGATGCGTCGATATCTGCTGCCAGCGCTACTGCCGCTGCTGCTCCTGACCGCTGCCTGCGCGTCCCGTCCGGGCGTACCCGCCAACCCACCTCTGGTGGTGTCTGCGGCATCCGATCTCACCCCGGCCTTCCGCGAACTGGGCGAGGCTTTCACGACCGAGACAGGCGTTGCCGTGACGTTCAACTTCGGCTCTTCGGGCAAGCTGGCGCAGCAGATCCAGGAAGGTGCGCCCGTCGATGTGTTTGCATCCGCCAATCGTCGCTACATCCAGGAGCTGGTCCAGGGCGGCTACGTATTGCCCGACACGATCACCCTCTATGCGCTGGGGAGCCTCACATTGTGGATGCCGACGGAGAGCGAGCTGGGGCTGACCTCTATCCGGGATCTGGCGCGACCCGAAGTGAAACGTATCGCCATCGCTAATCCTGCCCACGCCCCGTACGGTGTGGCGGCTCGGCAGGCATTGCAGGCCGCGGGCGTCTGGGAGGCCGTCCAAGACAAGCTCGTGTACGGGGACAACATCGCCCAGACCCTGCAGTTTGCCGAGTCAGGCAACGTAGATGCCGCCATCATGGCTCTCAGTCTTAGCCTCAGCAGCGATGGTCGCTGGTTCCCCGTCTCTCAAGAATTCTACGATCCCCTGGCTCAGACCGCCGCTGTGGTGACCGATTCTGGCCAGCAAGCCGTAGCCCGCCGTTTTCTGGCCTTTCTCGGCAGCGAACAAGCCCGGTCCATCCTGATGAAATTCGGCTTTACCCTACCCGACGAGGACCAGACGCCATGAACTGGGACGCACTACGGCTTTCGCTTCAGGTGACCGGTGTCGCTACCGCCATCATCCTGGTGGCGGGTCTGGCTTTCGCCATCTTGCTGGCGCGTTATCGCTTTCGGGGCAGGCTCCTGCTGGAGCTGCTGCTGACTCTGCCCCTTATCTTGCCACCGAGCGTGCTCGGCTACTATCTGCTCGTGATCCTGGGGAGGCGTGGCCCGGTGATGCGCTGGCTGCGCCTTGACCTGCTCTTCACCTGGCAGGCTGCGGTCATCGCGGCCACGTTAGTGGGCTTGCCCCTGATGATTCACGCTGCCCGCTCGGCCATCGCCTCGGTAGATGAGGAGATTGAGAACGCCGCCCGTGTTGCCGGCGCTTCTGACTGGCAGGTTTGGCGCTACATAACCCTGCCGCTGGCCGGGCGAGGTATCCTGGCGGGCGCGATATTGGCCTCCGCGCGGGCACTGGGCGAGTTCGGTGCTACCCTGATGGTGGCCGGCAATATCCCCGGCCGTACCCAGACGATGCCCATGGCCATCTACGACGCAGTACAGAGCCGCCAGTACGATCAGGCCAATTTCATGGTTCTGGTCATGACATCGGTGGCCTTTGCTGGGCTGTGGTTGGTCTACCGGCTGGGTTGGGGGCAACCGGTCGCAGACGCCCGGTCCAGGAAGATAGCCCGGTATCGGGCACTACGCCAGGACGCCAGGCCCGTTGCTCCTCTCGCCGGCAGGGCTCGCGCTCGGCGTCCTATCCGCACGCTGTTGGCAGGACTGATAAGCTGGCTGGCCGGCTGAACGCGGGAGTGCTCCTCCCTCCGGGCGCAATGGCCCGCAAACCATCCCGCGAGCACCAAAACGACCGAACTATCTGGGGCTCTGGAGTCCCCCACGGACCGGTGATTCGGGATTGTTCGTGGGTGTGGGCGTAGGACGCGCCTCTTCCAGAAAGCAGAGGATGCCCTGGGCAATGCCCTCGGCCACCTGTTCGGGCCGGCCCTGCAGCAGTTCTCTGTCGCCGCCCAAGAAGCCCACTTCGATGATGGCACCGGGTGTTTCGTCTGCGACCCGCTGAAAGGCATGATAGCCAAACATATCGCTGGTCTCGGTATTGGGGTGCAGGCCAAGCCCAGTTGCTTTGGCATAGCGATCGGTGAGACAGGCAACCAGTTGCGCGTCGCGTTCGGGGATACGCGTTTCTTCGGCCGAGGCTACCTTGAAGCCGCTGAGCGGGATGCATGAATCGACATGTATGGAGACCAGGGCATCCACCAGCAGCCCTTCCAGTTCGGGGTCATATTCCTTCAATACGCTTGTCCGCACCCCTTCTTCCCGCAGGAGTTCTGCCGTGCGCGCGGCCAGATCCTCCGTGATCATCACCTCCATCAGTCCGTCATCGCACATGGCACCGGTATCGAAACCACTGTGCCCGGCAATGAGCGCCACACGGGGCCTGTCTAACCCGGGCAAGGCCAGCAGTTGCCCCAGCTTACGAGACACGCGCGGGCCGGTGAGACGCCCCTGCTGCACGCCCACGGCAATGACCAGCACCAGCAGGCCAAGAGTGATCAGCAGCCCGCGCAAAAGCCATGTCTGCAGGCGTTCGAGTCGATCCAGGGGCATGGGAGAAGAAAGGGGTGGAGGTGTAGAAGCGCGCCTGTGGAAAACGCGGTTTTGCCAATGCGTACAATCTAGTCTATTTTCGCCCATTTGCCCGACCTCGCCAAATATCATCGATTCGGGGCAGGAAAATGGCGGTGGCCTACGCTCCTCGAGGAAACGACACCGCCTTCATCTGCGTGGGACCGCGGTGCCGCCACCGCTTTGGCCCCGCAGATGCGAACGGGACTGACACAGATGGGTGCCGCCTCTGCCGGCCTGAGCGGTGGATAGCGGCGGTATGTGCATGGCATTGCCGTCCGGTGCGAGCCGGACCGCGCGGAAACTGCCACGTGACCACGACCCGTCTCACACTCTCCAGCCTGTCCAGAAAGCAAGACGCAGCCCTGTGAGAAAGGACTATGCAAAATTCTGGGGCCATCAGGGAACTACGAATTTCCCCCGCACCAGAACACAAAAGGGGGGTGTTCCAGGATATTGGTGGATTCATCTGGCGCCCTGGCGAGGAAGGATAGTTTCCTGGGCCTGCGACGCAGAAGGGCCGGCCGACTGTCTCATTGTGTGGGGCCGCGGCTTTTCTGGGGCACCGCCCCCTTGCAAGGGGGTGCGGGGGAGCGCCCCCGCATCTGCGGCGTCGGCCAATGAGACAGGCAGCCGAGGTTTCAGCGTCTCGGGGCGGGCTGTATGTAGGCCAGGCTTTCGAGCCCGTCCGCATACCTGAACACACAGCATGCCGGGTCATGCCGAAGCTGTGGGGGGGCCGGTTGCGTGTGGCCGCGTGCTTCCGGGGGGCGCCGCCCGCCAGCTCCCCCCAAATTGAAACACACCCAGGCAGTGGAGTGATCTTGGTTCTCGAGGGCCGGCTACGGGCCACACTTGCCGGTACCCGATACCACAGGCCCGGCCTGTGCTGCCGACGCCAAGACCTCCCCCGAGCGAGACGCGGCAGGTATTTGGGCGGCCTTGCACGCGCGCCGTATAATGGGCGGCAGCCAAGCTACGAAACGGCGCCTTCCATCTCATATCTCACTCTCCCGCTCAGGGTGACCCTTGGACCTCCGCACCAAGATCCTTGGTGGCTATGGCCTCATTCTCGTGCTGACAATGGTCGTCGGCATCTGGGCACCGGCCAATCTTTATCGGCTGGGCCGGGCCGGCGAGGCCATCCTGCGCGAGAATTACCGCAGCATCTGGGCGGCAGAGCAGATGCTGGCCGCGCTTGAGCGCCAGGATAGCGCTCTGCTGGCATCGTTGCTCGGGCCCAATGGGGGCGACAACACCGAGACGTTCAGGGCCAACGAGATGGATTTCCTACAGTGGTTGGGTCGGGCACACGAGAACGTCACCCTCGAGGGCGAAGCCGAGGTCCTTGCCGAGATCCAGGCAGCCTATAGCCGATTTCTCGAACATGCAGTGCCGGTGCTGGAGGCAAAGACCGGGGCAACGGATGTGGCCGACTACTACGAGAACGTGTACCCCGCTTTCCTGGATGTACACCGCGCCGCGGTGCGCCTGCGGGATCTCAACCAGGAGGCCATGCAGCAGGCCTCGCTCGACACGCAGCGGATGGCAAACCGGGCCATGTTATCGACGGCAGTGGTAGGGCTGGTAGCCCTTGCCTTTGGGGGGCTTTTCAGCATCTGGTTGGCGCGGCGCCTCACCCGTCCCCTGCAGGCCATGATCGCCGCAACCGAGCAGATCGCCACCGGCAACTACGATGTACACATCCCCGTGGCATCCTCCGACGAATTGGGCCGGCTGGCTGAGCAGATCAACGACATGAGTCGCAGGCTGGAGGAGTACCGGCGCCTGAATATCGGCCAACTCATTGCTGAGGAGCAGCGCAACGAAGCCATCCTCAGCAGTATTTCCGACGGAGTCATCCTCGTCGACGATCAGGGCACGGTTGTTAAGATCAATCGCGAGGCAGCCGATATCTTCGGGACCACGCCGACCCAGGCCCAGGGCAGGCATTTCTTCGAGGTCACCGGCCAGGAGAAGCTCTACCAGCACGTCAGGCAATGTCTGGAACGTAACTGCGATCTGGAGTTATCCGAAGAGGAGGCCACCATAGCCATCGGCCAGGAGGACAACAGGCACTACTTCCGCTTCTTCGTCTCTCCTGTCGTAACTGCCGAGGACGAGATGTTGGGGGTGGTGGTCTTGTTGCAAGACGTCACCAACCTCAAGGAACTGGATCGGCTGAAGAGCGAGTTCGTGATGGTGGTTTCGCACGAGTTGCGCACGCCGCTTACCAGTGTGGGCATGAGCCTGCATCTGCTGGAGGAAGACTTGCAAAATACCCTCACGCCCCGGCAACGGGAGTTGCTGCGCGCCGCCAACGAGGATGTAGCCCGGCTGAAGGCCCTGGTCAACGATCTGCTGGACCTATCGCGAATCGAGACGGGCCACATCAGCATGGAGTTGGCGCCTGTGCCCATTTCACTGCTGACCGAACGCGCCGTGCTCCCCCTGTTGCCTCAGGCCGAGGAGAAGGGTGTTGCCCTGGAAAACAAGGCGGGGGACAACACTGAATCGGTCATGGCCGATGCCAACAAAGTGACCTGGGTACTCACGAACCTCATTGCCAATGCCCTGCGCTACACCGACGCCGGCGGTCATGTCGGTATCGAGGCCCGCACACGCGGGGGCTGGGCTTACATCACGGTCCGCGATGACGGTGCCGGCATTCCCTTTAAATATCAAGCCAAGATCTTCGACAAGTTCGTTCAGGTCAGCAACAGCGGCACAGCGGGCGGAGCCGGTCTGGGGCTCGCCATCAGCAAGGAAATCGTCAAGGCTCATGGTGGCACCATCTGGGTGGATTCCGCGCCCGGACGCGGTTCTGCCTTTACTTTTACCCTGCCGCTGGCCGAGAAGCCCAACCCTCAGGAGTAACCATGCCCAGCAAGGAACATCCCGCCCATATCCTCGTCGTGGACGACGAGAAAAACATCCGTCTGACCGTCCGTTACGCCCTGGAGCGGCCGGAATATCATATCGACACTGCCGTCAACGGCGAGGAAGCCTTGCAGAAGTTGACGGAGCGGCCCTATCAGATCATGTTGCTGGACCTTCGTATGCCCGGCATGGACGGCATGGAAGTGCTGAGACACGTGGCCCGCCAATATCCACAGACGCGCGTTGTCATCATCACCGCGCATGGCACCGTCGAAAACGCGGTCGAAGCCATGAAGCTGGGCGCTGTGGACTTCATACAGAAGCCCTTTACGCCCCAGGAGCTGCGAGATCAGGTCGCAACCATCCTGGCGCGAGAGGAGGCCGCGGCCGCCGAGCCGCAGGACTACGAGGGACATCTGCAGCGAGCACGGCGGCTGATCGCTACACGCGACCTGGAAGAAGCCACGGCCCAGACCCGCGCTGCCGTTGCTCTCGATCCCTCGCGACCCGAGGCATTCAACCTGCTGGGCGTTCTCTGCGAACTCTCGCATGATCTCGACCAGGCGCGCAAGCACTACCGGGTGGCTCTGGACCTCGACCCCACCTACGAGCCCGCCCGTGCCAATCTCAACCGCCTGGGCGATCGCTCCCGACGCTTTGAACCTCCCAACCTGGGGTAATGCCGACATGTCGCGTTATGTCATCATCGCCGGTTGCGGACGCCTGGGCTCCCTCTTGGCCGAGGAACTGAGCCGCGCCGGAGACAGTGTGGTCGTCATCGACAAAGACGAGTCCCGGTTTGCCCGTCTCTCCAGCGACTTCAGCGGCTTTCGCATCCACGGTGATGCCACAGAACTGGAGGTGCTCCGACAGGCCAAAGCCGATCGGGCCGACGCGCTCATCGCAGCCACCAGCCTGGACAACGTCAATCTCATGGTAGCCCAGGTCGCGAGGGTGGTATTCCATGTACCCGTCGTGGTCGCGCGGGTATTCAACCCGGCGCGTGAGGCCATCTACCGCCGGCTCGGCCTGCGCGTGGTATGCCCAACCAAACTCTCGGCCAACTCCTTTCTCGCAGCCTTGCAGGAAGAGGAGTAGAGCCCATGCATGCCATCATCCTGGGTCAGGGTAAGTCGGTCTACCATCTGGCGAGACGCTTCATCAGCAAAGGCTACCACACAACTATCATCAGCCGCGACGCAGCAGCAGCCCGCAACTTTTCACGCAAGCTGAAGGCAACGGTGGTACACGGCGACGGCACCGACCCCGGAGTCCTGGAGGAGGCGGGTGCGCGGCGGGCCTCCATCTTGGTCAGCCTGATGATGGAGGACCAGGACAACCTGGTGGCCTGCCAGCTGGCCAAGGAGATGTTCGGTGTACCGCGCACGGTGGCTCTGGTGCTGGATCCCGAGAACGAGACCGTCTTCAGACAACTGGGTGTCACCGTGGCGATCTCGGTGGCCCATATGCTTTCGCAGATCATCGAGGAGCAGGTCAGCTATGAGGATGTCATCAATCTCACCTCCCTGGCGCAGGGCAAAGTGGCTCTGACCGAAGTCATATTGACCGAGACCGCGCCGGCTGTGGATCGGGAACTGCGCGAGCTGGGGTTGCCGCGCAATGCCCTGGTGGCTACGGTGCTGCGCAACGATGAGGTCATCATTCCCCATGGCGAAACCCGGCTGCGCCTGTACGACCGGCTCCTCATCCTCACCCAGCCGGGCAATCATGGGCAGGTCCTGCGCGCATTGCTGGGAGAAGGGGAATAGTGCGGTACCGGCAGTATCTGCGCGAGCGCTATCGCTGGATACTCGGCTACTCGGGCACCATCTGGGTGATCATCGCGTTGCTCATCCTCTCGCCCTTGCTGGCCCTTCCCTTTTTCCCCGAGGAGCGCCCCCTGGCAGCGGCTTTTGCAGGGCCCGGCCTGTTGCTGCTCCTGGCCGGAGTACTGGCCCGCCGGCTACTCCCCGCGCAGGAGAATGTGGGGCTCTCCATCCTGGAGGGTTCGGTGATCGTGGTACTGACGTGGACCGCGGCGCTGGTCGTTGGTGCCATTCCGCTGGTCTCGGGAGTCGGGCTCACGCCGACACAGGCGTTGTTCGAGTCTACCAGCGGCTGGACCACGACCGGTCTCTCGGTGTTGGATGTGGACCAGACGCCCGCCCTGGTCCTGCTCTACCGCAGCATAACCCAGCTGGCAGGGGGTGCCGGCTTTGCCATCATCATCCTTACGGCCCTGGCCGGCCCCGTGGGCATGGGGCTGAGCAGTGCCGAGGGGCGTGGCGAGCAGCTGGAGCCCCATGTGCGTCAGTCGGCCTCCATCGTCTTGCGCCTCTACTCGGTATACGTCCTCCTGGGTATACTGGCCCTGCGCGGCGCGGGCATGAGCTGGTTCGACGCCGTCAACCATGCCTTTGCTGCTCTCTCAACCGGCGGCTTCTCTACCCGCAGCGCCTCCCTCGGCTACTGGGACAGTCCGCTGCTGGAGGCGGTGACCATCGTCCTGATGCTGCTGGGCACGATCAACTTCCTCATCAGCTATGCGGCGCTGAAAGGAAAGTGGCGGGCCTTCCTGCGCTCGAGCGAGGTGCATGTATTGGGCGTGATGATTGCAGTAGGGGTGCTGGTGCTTGGTTTGGGCGTCACCCGTGATCTCTACCCAACGCCCGGCAAGGCTCTACGCGTGGCCCTTTTCGAGTCGGTTTCCGCCATCTCCACCACCGGCTTTGCCACGGTCAGCTACCTGCCCTGGCCCGGATTGGGCTGGTTTACCCTCACCCTCTTCATGCTGATCGGCGGGGGCAGCGGTTCCACAGCCGGCGGCATCAAGCAGGCGAGGGTATATGTACTGGCCAAAAGCCTCTGGTGGCAGATACGAGGCGCTTTCCAGCCCCGCAATACGTTGCGGGAGTTGGACATCTGGCAGGGCGAGGAGCGCCGTTTTCTCGGCGACGCCGAAGTGCGGGTCACCGCCATCTTTGTCTTCACCCATCTGGCAGTCTTCGTGCTGGGCGCGGGTATTCTCATCGCCTACGGCTACGATGTCGCCGCCAGCCTGTTTGAATTCGCCAGCGCCATCAGCACTATCGGCCTTTCGGTGGGGGTCACCTCGGCCGACGCTCCCGCCGGGGTGCTGTGGGCGATGACGGCCGGGATGTTTCTGGGGCGACTGGAATTCTTCGCCGTTTTCACCGGTGTGGCCAAGCTGCTGGTTGACGGCCGCTGGCTCATTCTTCCGAGAGGAGATCCCTGATCATGAGAACCACCGTACGCAACCTTCCCCGCAACGTGTGGGCGCTTTCGCTCACCAGCTTCCTGCGTGATATCGCCAGCGAGATGCTCATCCATCTCCTGCCTCTGTTTCTGGCCAATGTGCTCGGTGTCCGCACCGCGGTTATCGGCCTCATCGAGGGCATTGCCGAAACCACCGCCAGCCTGATGAAGATCTACTCGGGCTGGCTGTCCGACCGGTTGGGTCGGCGCAAAGGCCTGACCGTGGGCGGATACGGGCTGGCCGCCGTGGCCACGCCTTTGCTCCTGGTCGCGCAGAGCTGGCCTGTGGTCTTACTCTACCGCTTCCTGGATCGCCTGGGCAAAGGTATTCGTACCGCCCCGCGCGATGCCCTGATCGCCGATTCCATCACGCCCGAACAACGGGGCATCAGTTTTGGCCTACACCGAGCAGCCGATAGCGGCGGCGCCTTCCTCGGCCTGTTGGTAGCCATCCTTATCGTCTGGAAGACCCAGACCGGCGAGCTTCTGCTCGATGCCCGGACGTTCCACACGGTGGTATTGTGGGCATTGATACCTGCCGCCCTGGCCGTGCTCATCGTCGCTTTGGGGGTGAAGGAAGCGCGGCGCCCCAGGCAGGCGACCAAGCCCCTGCTCTCCTTCTCCGGTTTCGACGGACCCTTCCTGAAGTTCCTGCTGGTGATGATTCTCTTCACCCTGGGCAACAGCACCGATGCCTTTCTGATCCTGCGGGCCCAAACCGCGGGAGCCTCGGTCCTGATGATCCTGGGCATGATCGCGGCCTTCAATCTGGTCTATACCCTGCTGGCCGGCCCGGCAGGTGCGCTATCGGATCGCATCAACCGGCGGCTGGTCATCGTTGGAGGGTGGTTGCTCTATGCGCTGGTCTATCTGGGTTTCGCGGGAGCCGATCAAACCTGGCACTTCTGGTTGCTCTATTGTACCTATGGCGTGTATTATGCCCTGACCGAGGGCGTGGCCAAGGCACTGGTAGCCGATCTGGCGCCGGTGGAACGCCGCGGTGCCGCCTATGGCGCCTACAATGCCGCGGTCGGGCTCACGGTGTTGCCGGCGAGCGTCATCGCCGGCGTGCTCTGGCAGGGCGTAGGAGGATGGTCGGGTTTCGGCCCCGCTGCTCCCTTCCTCTTCGGCGGTCTGCTGGCTTTGCTGGCTGCCCTCCTGCTCTGGTTCTGGGTTCGACCTGCGTCCGCGCAGTCGCAGTAACTCTGTCGCTCAGCCTCTCCACCTCACAGTTCCACTCAAGGAGCGTCTCCGATGGCAGAACTCGCCATTCATGCACCGATTGAGATGGACAGCCGCGAAGTCCGCGGCTGGATGATGTACGACTGGGCCAACTCGGCCTTCAGTACCACCGTGGTTACGACCCTGCTGGGGCCGTATCTCTCCAGCGTGGCCGAGTCGGTGGGCAGCGTCAACTTCCTGGGGTTTCGCTTCGAACCCGACGCCTTCTTCCCCACCTGCGTCTCGATTTCGGTGATATTGCAGGTCTTGTTTTTGCCGGTGTTGGGTGCCATCGCCGACTATTCCACCCTCAAGAAACGATTCTTGATGGCCTTTGCCACCGTGGGCGCGGTGGCGACCATCCTCCTCTTTATCATTCGTCCCGATCTCGGCCTGGTGGGTACCAACGGGGCGGTGTTGCTGGGTGGCCTTCTCTTCATTATCGCCAATCTTTCCTTCGGCGCGGCCATCGTTTTCTACAACGGCTTCTTGCCCGACATCGCCCCGCCCGAGGCGCGCGACGCCGTGAGCGCGCGCGGGTGGGCTCTGGGCTATCTGGGTGGTGGTCTGCTCCTGGCCATCAACCTGGTCATGCTGCAGGTGATGAGCGATACTGCCCTGGCCGTGCGCCTCAGCATCGCCAGCGCCGGAGTCTGGTGGCTGGTCTTTACCTACCTCTTTACAGCACCCCGCCTGCGCCAACGTCCCCCTCTCAAACAACTTCCCCGCGGCGAAAGCTACCTTTCGCAAGGCGTCAAGCAGATCTTCAGGACCCTGCGCCAGATCCGCAGCACCTATCCCGAGACCTTGCGCTACCTCATTGCCTACCTGATCTATAATGACGGTATTCAGACGGTGATCGTCGTCTCCACCCTCTTTGCCTCCTCCGACTTGGGTGCCAAGAGCGACCAACTGGTGTTGCTGATCCTGCTTATCCAGTTCGTCGCTTTCGGAGGTGCCCTGCTTTTTGGCTGGCTGGCCCAGCGGTTCGGCGCCAAGCGATCCATCGTCTTCAGCCTGATCATCTGGGTCATCATTGTCGTCGCTGCCTACGCCGTGCTCTATGAGATCTGGCAACTGTATGTGCTGGGCATCCTGGTGGCATTGGTATTGGGTGGATCTCAGGCTCTCAGCCGCTCCCTTTTCTCGCAGATGATCCCTCGTGCCAACGAGTCTGAATTCTTCGGCTTTTACGAGATCAGCGAACGGGGGACCTCCTGGATCGGTCCCCTCCTCTTCGCGGCCGCGGTACAGATCACCGGGACCACCCGTGTGGCCATACTCTCGGTCATCCTCTTCTTTGTGCTCGGACTCATCCTGCTGCTGCCCGTCAATGTTAGAAAAGCCATGCTCGATGCCGGCAACGACCCCGAAGGCGTGGTGCTCTGACGCCCGGCCGACCATCCCCTTCTCCCGACTTCACCCCTGCGATTCATGACCCGACCCATTGTCGCTCTCGAAAGCACCGTCATCGCCCACGGGCTCCCCTTTCCCCAGAACTTCGAAACGGCCCTCCGCCTGGAAGCCATCATCCGCGAGGAGGGCGCGATCCCGCGCACGTGTGGCTTCGTACGGGGTGAGCCCGTGGCCGGTTTGAGCCGCGAGCAGATCCGCCATTTCGCGGCCGGCAGCGATGTCATTAAGGCTTCTCTACGCGACCTGGCCATCGTGCAGGCGCGAGGCCGGGATGCTGCCACCACCGTTGCCACGACCATGTGGATCGCGCATCGCGCCGGCATTCAGGTCTTTGTGACCGGCGGTCTCGGCGGTGTGCACAGGGGTGCAGACTACGACGAGTCCGCGGATCTGACTGCGCTCGCCACCATCCCCGTGCTCGTCGTGTGTGCGGGGGCCAAGGCGATTCTGGATCTGCCGCGCACGCGCGAGCGCCTGGAAACGCTGGGGGTCCCCGTGCTCGGCTACGGGTGCGATGAGATGCCGGCCTTCTACACGCGCTCGTCCGGATTGCCGGTGGACGCCCGCTGCGAGACCGCGGCCGAGGTGGCGGCCATCTGGCAGGCGCACTGCCGGCTGGGCCTGCGGACGGGCATGCTGGTCACCGTGCCGGTGCCGGAGGAGTCGGCCCTGGATGAGGCCGTGGCCGAGGAAGCCATCGCCGCCGCATTGGCCGCGGCCGCAGCCCGCCGCGTGCGCGGCAAGGCCCTGACCCCCTTCTTGCTCGACCATATTGCCCGCTCGACAGGTGCTGCCGCGCTGCGCGCCAATCTGGCCTTGCTGGAGAATAATGCTCGCGTGGGCGCGCGCATCGCGCGGGCATTGGTGGAGTCGCAGGCATGAAATGGAACTGGCGCGACCTGGCCTTGCGCATCATCCGGCCCTACTGGTTGCTTCGGCGGCCCCTGGTGGTAGGCGTGCGCGGCATCCTCCAGGACGAGCAGGGGCGACTTCTGTTTGTGCGCCACAACTACGGCCGCCGTCACTGGATCTTGCCGGGTGGCGGCCGGCAAGGCAATGAATCGCCAGACGTGGCCCTGGTACGCGAAATGCGCGAGGAGACGGGCCTGGAGGTGGAGGTCACGCGGCTGGTAGGAGCCTACCTCTACCTGGGCAATCTCAAACGGGACCATATTTTCATCTTTGAGTGCCGGCGTCTGGCCGGCGAAGTGCGCGTGGACGGTGGAGAGATCGCCGAGGCCGGCTGGTTCCATCCAGACGAGCTACCCGAGAACGTATTCCCCGGTATCGCCGAAGTGCTGGCAACCTGGCAGCAGGGAAAAACGGGCTACGGCTACTGGCCCGGCCGTGATTGAAAACGCCTCCCGCGTTTGGCCGTATTCCGACCGGAGCGACGAGTGCTGCCATCCGGCCGGCGAGCCTGCCGTGGCTTGCGGACGCGGCGCGCGAGGCCCAGGGCAACAGCTCAGCAAACTGCGGCCATCGCCGCCCGCTTCCAATGGAGGGAGGTCTGCCAATGTCGGCAGGCGCAATGGCCGCCCCTGTCCTCACCTACGGGTCTTCGCTTTGCACGAAGCGGCGGTGCCGTTGCCGGGTTCCGGCCCGCTACCCGCCGGTGCGCCGTCAACCCGCTACCGAGGCGCAGATTTGCCAATGTGCGGTCGAGTATAATAGATTGGTTTCTGATTCAACCCTATCCCCACCATGATCCTGGCTTCTACATCTCCCCGACGCCGAGAGCTCCTGGCACTTCTCGGCATCCCCTTCACCATACAGGGTGCCGACATCGATGAAACGGTTCAGGCCGCCGAGCGACCACGCGACCACGTCCTGCGTCTGGCCGGTGAGAAGGCCCGCAGGGTTGCTTCGCAACGCCAGGGCGAGTGCGTCCTGGCAGCCGACACCATCGTCGTACAGCACGGCCGCATCTTGGGCAAACCGCGAGATGCCGACGAAGCCCGGCGCATGTTACAATCGCTGCGGGCAGCACCCCACCAGGTCCTGACGGCGGTGGCGATCGCCCGTTACCCCGCGGCAGGCGCGTCCGAGCAGCCGCTGCTGCTGAGTGAGGTGCACGCCAGCCAGGTGAGCATGCGTCCTTACAGCGATGAAGAGATCGAAGACTATATCGCTACCGGCGATCCCTTTGACAAGGCCGGTGGCTACGCCATCCAGCACCCTCACTTCCGGCCGGTAGCGCACTTCGAGGGCTGTTTTGCCTCGATCATGGGCCTTCCCCTGGGGGTGGTGGCGCGGCTTCTGAGCGCCGCAGGCCTGCGCCCCACGCCGGATTGGCCCCGAAGGTGCCAGGCGCTGACAGGCCGGTGTTGCCAGTTTACTTCTGCCTGATGTCCACCCTTTGCCTTGCAGTTTCGGTTTGCTGATAAGATCTGCGTCCTGATTGAGTTCGCCTCCTCGGCCCTGGTCCATGCACGGCATTGTCCTCTGCGTACACTCCGACTTCTACGACGTTCAAAGCGATGACGGTCTCGTGTGGCAATGCAAGGTATTGGGCCGGCTGAAGAGGGAGAAGCGCCGCTCCACTCTGGTGGCTACCGGCGACCACGTGGACATCGAGCCGGTGGATTCCGACCGGCACATGGCGGTGATTACCGCCATCCACCCACGCCGGCGCACGCTGTCGCGACTACGTCCGGGTCGGGGCCATCCCTTCGAGGACGTGATCCTGGCCAATCCCGACGAGATCATGGTCGTGTTCGCAGTTGCCGAGCCGGAGCCCAACCTGCGCTTGCTCGACCGCTTTCTGGTCGCGGCCGAAGCCTCGGAGCTTGAGATCTTCATCGTCATCAACAAAATCGATCTGGGAGGAGAAGACCGGGCCAGAGAGATGTTCGGCGAGTACGAACAGATCGGGTATCGTCTCTTCTTCACCAGCGTCAAGCAAGGTCTGGGCATCGAAGCCGTGCGCCGGCAACTGCGCGATCATATCACCGTGGTCGCCGGCCCTTCCGGCGTAGGCAAGTCATCGTTGATCAATGCCATCGAGCCGGGCCTAAACCTGCGGGTGGGCGAGGTCATGGCCATCGGCAAAGGCCGACACACCACCCGCCACGCCCGTTTGCATCCTCTTTCGCAGGGCGGCTACATTGCCGACACACCCGGTCTGCGCGAACTGGGTCTATGGGATGTACGCCCCGAAGAGCTTTCCGACTATTTTCCGGAGATCCGGCGTCATGCCCCCAACTGTCGCTTTGCCCTTTGCACCCACATCCACGAGCCGGATTGCGCCGTGCAGCAGGCCCTTGCAGCCGGCCTCATCTCTCCCCGCCGTTGGGACAGCTATCTGCGCCTCTTCCACGGCGAAGAGTAGTCCCTGACCGGTTTATCATCGGTCGCCATCCCTCGTTTCCACTTCCTGCCATGAACTATCTCGAGTCGCTCAACCCCGTCCAAAAAAAGGCCGTCACGACCACCGGCGGGCCGGTTCTGGTGCTGGCCGGCCCCGGCTCCGGCAAGACACGGGTGCTCACCCATCGCATCGCTTTCCTCATCGATGAGCTGGGCGTGGAACCCTGGCGCATCATGGCCGTTACCTTTACCAATAAGGCTGCCAATGTCATGCGAGAACGCACCCAACAACTGTTGGGTTATACGGAGGGGTTGCAGGGCCTGACACTGGGCACGTTCCACCGCATCTGTGCCCGGATGCTGCGTGTCAATGCCGAGCGTATCGGCTTGAACCCGCGCTACGTCATATTCGATGCCGACGATCAGATCCAGGTCGTCAAGCAGGCCATGCGCGACCTGAACATCGACGAGAAGCAGTTTCGGCCGCATGGTGTGCATCACAGAATCTCGCGAGCCAAGAACGAGCTGATCACCCCCGGTCAATTTCCTGTCGAGACATACCGGGACGAGATCGTGGCGCGGGTGTACGAGCGCTACCAACAATTGCTGGCCGCAAGCAGCGCGCTCGATTTCGATGATCTCCTCATGCAAACGGTGTTCATGCTGCGTAATGACGAAGACCTGCGCGCCAGGTATCACCGGCGCTATGAATACATCCTGGTCGACGAGTTCCAGGACACCAACACGGCCCAATATGCGTTGGTGCGGTTGCTCGTGGGACCCCACCGCAACGTTTTCGTGGTGGGGGATGAGGATCAGTCCATTTACGGTTGGCGGGGTGCGGATTTCCGCAACGTGGAGCGTTTCCGCAAAGACTTTCCGGACGCGCAGGTCATCTTGCTGGAGCAGAACTATCGCTCGACTCAGACGATCCTGGACGCGGCCAATGCCGTCATCAGCGCCAACCGGCATCGCACCCCTAAGAAGCTTTTCACCGAGCGAGGCAGGGGCGACCGGATTGTGGTGTATCAGGCATATGACGAACAGGATGAAGGGATCTATATCGTCGATGAGATAGAACGCCTGGTGCAAACAGGCCAGGCGCGACCGGGCGATGTGGCCATCATGTACCGGACCAATGCCCAGTCCCGCGCCATCGAAGAAGCTTTCATCCGCCGCAACGTGCCCTATCGCCTGGTGGGTGCCACCCGCTTCTACGCTCGCCGAGAGATCAAGGATGTCCTGGCCTATTTGCGGTTGGTGCAGAATCCGGCCGACGATGTGAGCCTGCACCGTGTCATCAACGTGCCTCCGCGCCGCATCGGCAAGGCCACGGTCAACAAGCTGGGCTCCTGGACGGCGGCCCTGGAAATCAGCATGTTTGAGGGGCTGCGCATCTTGGGCGGCGACGCCGAGCCGGAGGTGGTGGAGCGCGCCGGAGTACATCCCTTTGGCGCGGCCGCGCGCAAAGCCCTGTTGCAATTCTACGAGCTGCTACTGAACTGGCGAGAGGCGCGAGCCGAGCTGACCCCCGCTCAGTTGCTGGATCGAATTCTCGAAGAGTCGGGCTACCGCGAGTGGTTGCAAGACGGTTCGGAAGAAGGAGAAGAGCGGTGGGAGAACGTGCTGGAATTGCGCAGGGCCGCGCTGGCCTATGACGAACTGAGTCCGGATGTGGCGTTGGATACTTTCCTGGAAGAGGTAGCACTGGTCAGCGATGTGGATGACTACGAAGCAAACAGCGATGTGCCCACGCTGCTGACGCTGCACGCGGCCAAGGGTCTCGAGTTTGGCGTCGTCTTCATCGTAGGCATGGAAGAAGGACTGCTGCCCCACAGTCGCTCACTGGAAGATCCAGACGCGTTGGAAGAGGAGCGACGGCTGGCCTATGTGGGCATCACCCGTGCCAAAGACAGGCTCTATCTGCTCCACACCTTTCGGCGTATGGCCTGGGGGATGTCGGACATCAGCGAGCCCTCGCGCTTCCTGAGGGACATCCCGCGGCGGCTGACAAACGGCGCCGAAGGCGGTCGCGGCTCTGCCTATCGCCGGGCTACAGCCTGGGGCTCCTCTCCGGCAGCACAACGCGGGCAGTCCGGCAAAGCCATTCCGCCGGCCAACTCACGCTACCGGACAGGCCAACGCGTGTTGCATCCCAGATTCGGTGAAGGTGTGGTTGTACTCATCGAGAATCGAAGAGACGACGAGGAGTTGACGATTGCTTTCCCCAGGGTGGGTATCAAGAGGCTCCTCTCGGCT
>RFJM01000161.1 GCA_003694905.1 Caldilineae bacterium | reverse complement strand
TCGGTCTCCTATCCTCTGCCCGGCACCAAGTTCTACGCTCGGGTGAGAGATCAGCTCGGGGACAGGCAAAACTGGCAGGATTCGCAAGACCTGGCCATGCTGTACCACGGTCCCTTTCCCACCGCCTTTTACAGGCAGCTCCATACCGTTCTACACAAGGAGTACCGCGCACGGAAATACGCCCGAGAACTTGTACACACGCTGCGCTCTCCCGCCCGGATGCAAAGGGGACACTTGCGCCGGGCCGCGGCTGCTCTTTACCACACCCTCACCCTTCCCCTGGCACGACGCAAGCTGGACCGACTGGCCCGCCTGCCTCACGAAGCACCGGCTCCGCTACACCCGGCCCTCTCCCCAACTGCCGCGGCCACGCCCACCCCCCAGCACGATGGGGGCTGAGAGCCGGTCGCAAAGTGCGTTGGTCCGCCATTAGCCTGGCCTGCCCCGTTTGCCTGGAGCACGGTATCTCGGTAGAATAGGTCCAGGAGAGCGGTCCATGCGCTACGCGGAGATCCTGTCTAAACTGCCCGAAGATATCCGTTGGACCATGCTGGAATTCGCAGAAAGCATGGAAGAGGATATGCGCGCCCAGCTCGCGGTGCGCGAGGAAGTCGTCCGGCTGAACGGAACCGTGCAGCGCGTCATCGCCGGCCAGGAGCGTACGGAGAGCCGTCTCGACCGCGCTGAAGCCATCCTGGCCGAGCTTCTCGAAGCCGAAAAACGTACCGACCGGCGATTGGAGGAGCTTGCCGAGGCTCAGGCCCGTACCGAGCAGCGAGTTGATGCTCTGGCCGTGTCGTTGGATCGCCTCGCCGAGGCCCAGGCCCGTACCGAGCAACGCCTCGAAGCCCTGGCCGAAGCTCAAGCCCGTACTGAGCAACGTCTCGAAGCCCTGGCCGAAGCCCAGGCCCGTACCGAACAACGTCTCGAAGCCCTGGCCGAAGCCCAGGCACGTACCGAACAACGCCTCGACGCTCTGGCCGAAGCCCAGGCACGTACCGAGCAACGCCTCGAAGCCCTGGCCGAGGCTCAGGCCCATACCGAGCAGCGAGTTGATGCTCTGGCCCTGTCGTTGGATCGCCTCGCCGAAGCCCAGGCCCGTACCGAACAACGCCTCGACGCTCTGGAGCAAGCCCACGAGCAGACTGCGCGTCACCTCCAGGAAGTCGCGAAGACCTTGAGGGAGAATTCGCTGCAGTTGGCCAGCCTCAGCAACGCCATCGCAGAACACAACAGGCGTCTCGAATGGCTGGAAAGCAAGACGAGCCAGGCGCTGGGATATATGCTCGAAGTGCGCTATCGGGACCGGGCAGCATCCTACTTCGGGAAACTTCTGCGAAAAGTGCGCGTGGTGACGGTGCCGGCGATCGAAGATCGTCTGGAAAAGCACCTCACAGATGAAGAGATAGGAGACCTTCACCTCCTGGATCTGATGATACGGGGAAAGCCCCGGCACCTGCCCGGTGTAGACGAACTGTGGCTGGCGGTGGAGATCTCCTCGGTCGTCGACGGTGGAGACATCGAACGCGCCGTGCGGCGCGCCGCATTGTTGCGCAAGGCAGGACTGGACGCGATCGCGGCCGTGGCCGGGAACTCCTCCACCGAGGGAGCCAGGAAGTTGGCTGCCGGCGAAGGGGTTGCCCTGTTCCAGGATGGGACCGTGTCCTTCTGGGAGGAGGCGCTTCGACACGCCGGACTCGAGTAGACGCAGGCTTGGCCATCCTTAACCCATACCCCCCGACCACCGGACGCTCGCGCCTGGCTTTGTCTCCCGCCGGCGAGGACCGCTCATGTGAGCCGAACGCTGCCCGAGAAGTTACCGCGATTCGTTATGTCACGTCTCTACTGGACAGGGCATCACCTGTACCTCACCCCCGACACTGAGGAAAACCAGGTACGCTTCCGGTGGCTGCCCCAGGAGTGAAGCGAGCGCGGTTACGTAGCGGCGTATCTGCTCCTCATACCTTTTGGCCATGCGCGCCCGCATCTCCTCTTCATCTCGCAGCTCGTCGGTCTTGAAGTCGTAGAGGCGCCACGTGCCGCTCTCGGTATCCTGCACCAACAGGTCCACGATACCGGTTTTCGGGCCCTCGTCTGTTGGCACGCTGTAGGGGACTTCGTGGTAGCGGCGGGCACCGTCCAGTTCTGCAAACAGAGGATGGCGGCGAAATCGCTCCAGCAGCCGCTCGGCCTGACGAATGGCAGCCCGGATCTCGCGCTCGGAGATGAGGCCACTTTCCAGGGCGAGGGGGCGAAGCAAGCTCTCAAAGCGCGAATCGCCGGGAAATGACCAGTGCTGAAGCGCCGCGTGCACCAGAACACCGACGACCCAATTGGGGGCGTCGGCACGCCGGCCCGCGCTGGCAACACGCCAGACACGAGGGGGAGGCTCGGCCTCCCTCTGCCTGACTTTCTCGTCGGTGTCTTCCCCCGCGGCGGCAGGAGACAGGGGTTCCAGCAGGGCCGGGAGCACAGACGCAGGTTTGGGCCGGGTGTCCGGTCGGGGCTGTTGGGATGCATCCGGCCGTTGCCTGAGCGCCAAGCCAGAGGGATAGAGCGTATAGACGGCGCTCGCCTTGCCGCACGTGGTCGCGCTGCTGATGGGCTGCGAGGGGAGACCGTTCTCGAAGGAGAGCCCGTGGAGGCCTGTGACAGGCAGCAGGTGTGCAAGCCATCCACGAGGCTTTAGCCGGCCTTTCTTGTCGATACCGACATAGCCACTGATGAGCAAACGCTTCTGGGCGCGCGTGGCAGCAACATACAGCAGGCGTTTCTCTTCGGCGTCCTCCCTGTCCGTCTCCCGCTGCAGACCCAGGCGATAGACCAGGGGCGCGGTCTGCGAGCGGTCATCCGGCCGCACACGCAACACGGGGCCGAAATCGCTGTCAAGAAGTAGGGTGTCGCCGCGATTTTGCGGACGGTAGGACGCATCGGCCAACACGACAACTGGAAACTCCAAACCCTTGGCTTTGTGGATGGTCATCAGTTGCACGGCATCTTCGGCCGCGACCACGGCCTCCCCTTCTCTGGCGCCTACGGCCCGCAGATTCTCCACATACTCCAGAAACTGCGGTATGCTCACCAGGCGACTGCGATGCGCGTCTTCCAGGAGTTTGTCGACATTGCGCCAGGCCCGCTCGCCCCGGGGTGTCAGCCGCAACGCCGCCCGGTAGTGGGTCCGGTCCAGGAGCTGCTTGAGCACATAGGCCACGGGACGTCGGCCTGCCACCGCGCGTAGTTGTCTGACGATGCAGCGGGCGTGCAGGGCGCGTTCGGCATCCTCCTGCAGGAGGGCCGCCAGAGCCTGGGGGTCATGCAACGCCTGCCAGAAGCCTTGCCGATCGCCGCCGGGCTTCTGACCCCACCTCAACAGGAAAAGCGCCGCATCGGTCAGCCCGAACATGGGCGAGCGCAGCAAACCCGCCAGGGCCAAGTCGTCGGTCGGCTCGGCGATGGCAGCCAGGGCATTGAGCAGGTCGCGCACCTCCGGCCGGTCGTAGAAGCCACGGCCAGCCACCGTCACAAAGGGGATGCCAGCGGTTTCGAGCGCGTCCTCGTAG
>RFJM01000160.1 GCA_003694905.1 Caldilineae bacterium | reverse complement strand
CTACAAAGGTGACCGAGTGAGGTGGCAACATCAGTCTCGTCAGGGGCACCTGGGCCGGCTCCTCCTCCAGCACCACGTTCGCCGGGTCCCGGTCGTTGTCGGCTGCATGCGAGCCGGCAGATAATCGCCACAGCCGGGCGGAGACGGGGGTGAACCCCTCGACCCCCAGGGCGGCCTCCAGCGATGCCGTCTCCGCGTTGTTGACCACGGCGACCCGCAGCGTCCGCCCGTCCGGAGAGAGGGCCGCGGTGGCCGCCACGTAGGGCACGCTCCGGTCGTAGGCTATAGCCGCCGGCGAGGTGACGGTGGTGGAGACCACCCGGCTGCCCGCCCAATCCGCAAAGCCCTGGAAGACGTAGCCCATGGGCGCGATGCCGTAGTTGGTCTGGCTGCGGATGAGAGCCAGGTTGCCGCCGCCCAGGGCGAACTGCTCGGCGTAGGCCACAGGCACACTCTCGCCGGCGTTCAGCAGGCGGATGAACCACTCGGCGGCGATGACACCCCCTTCCAGGGTGCGGTTGATGTGCCAGTAGTCCTGGTTCAGAAAGATGTTCCACTCTGTGACCGCGATGGCCGGCACCTCCGCCAGGCCGATGCTCTCCACATAGTCGGAGACCCGGCTGTACACCGTGGCGAGGATGTTCACGCGGTCGCTGGCAAATTGCCGGCGGGTGTCGTAGGCGCTCCAGGCACTCACGGGCGCAGCGTTGTCGTACTGGTGGCGCACGTAGAAGTCCATCTCGGCGAAGATTTCCTGCATGTGCGCCGTGTCGGTGATGGGCTGGCCGGCCACGAAGGGCAGCATCGCCGCGCCAATCTGGATGGGCACCGACGAGGGGGCGGCGCGCATAGCGCGCGCGAAGTCCAGGAAGCCGCCATGGCCGTAGGTGGTGTACTCCACCAGGAAGTAGCTGCCCGACGGCGGCATCGCCCCGTGCACCCCGTCGCCGAAGCGCAGCACGCCGGCCTCGGCGTCCAGGGTGAAGACACGGGCATCCGGGGGCTGGGTGCTCAGGTCGGCCACCGGCTGCCATTCCTCGAAGATGCGGTTCTCCACATCTTCCTGCGTGGCGGCCCAGAAGACCCGCGCATCGCGCACCGGGGGGAAGCGCAACGTGTAGGTCTGGTTCGGCCCGCCGCCGGCCTTGAAGAAGTCGCCTTTAGCGCCCACCGGGTCGTACTCCTGGCTGGAGGTGTTGTCGTAGAAGCCGCGCCGCTCCTCGTCCCCACCGAAGAAGTACTTCTCGGGGTTCTCGGCGGTCCAGGAGTAGTACCACATGTGGGGTTGGTTCTCCTCATTGCCGATCTCGAAGTAGCGCACGTTGAGGGGCTCGGGGAAGCCCATGGCGGCCCGCTGTGCGCCCCAGGTCGAGCCGGCGGGGCCGTTGAGGAACTCCACCAGGTCGGCGGCATCCTGGGCGCTCATAGTGCCGAAGTTGACGGTGATGCTCAGCTCTGCTCCGGTGTCGCGCACGAACTGCAGGATGCGCGCGATGTCCACGCCCTCGGGCTGGGACACGCGGCGCCCAGGTTTGATCATCTCGTTGCGCTTCCAGTCGTAGGCAGAGGCGTTGTTGCCGCCGGGCCAGCGGATGACGGTGATGCCGATCTGGCGGGTGGCGGTGACAAAGCCGGCGTGCTCCACGGTCTGGCCGGCGGATGCCAGGTTGGTGAGGTTCGTGCCCCAGAGGTGGCCGTCAATCAGCAGGCCGCGCTGGGTGGCGTCGATGCTGATGGTGACGTTGGGGCTCTGGGCGGTCGCATCGTGCGGTCTCTCGGCGCCGCCGATGCCGAGGATGAGGGCCAGCAGAAGCAGGCCGAGCAAGGTTGTTCGTCGTGTCATGGCTTCACTCCTCACGGAAACGCCGCCTCCGCAATCTCCCCCGCCGTGACGAAGATGACCCGTCCCGCAGCAGCCTGCTGGGCCACGTAGGACCAGAACGCGTCGAAGAGGGCCAGTGTCGCCTCGTCAGGTGGGTTCTCCCCCTGCGAACCCGGCATGAACTCGTGGACATGGGTCACGAAGCCCCAGGCCGCCACGCGCTCCGGCCGGTTCTCCTCCATGTAGTTCAGGGCTGCATCGAACAGCGCCCGCAGGCGATCGAAGTCCGCTTGGGAGAACAGGTCCGTCTGCTGATTGCCGGCGCGCCCGGTCCAGAGCGCCATGTCCACGTGATCCACCAGGACGAAGTCGCCGGCGGGATCGTCGGCGCACACGTTGGGGGTTTCCAGATCGGGCCGCCAGGGGAACATCAGGTTGCCCGTCGCCTGCCACATGTCGTTCCCCTCGCCGATCTGCCCGTCGCAGCGCTGCATGAAGGCATTGCGGCTCATGTTGATGGTCCCGACCTGCACCCCGAAGCCCTGGTTCGTCCGGATGGCCGCCGCAACGCGAGCGTGGGCCTCCGCGTCCGGCAGGTTCGCCGTGCCCACGATCAGCCCCGAGGTGACGCTGGGGTCCAGGCCACAGGCGTCGTGCAACGCCTGGTAGTCGCGGTCGTAGTGCGCGTGGTTGTGGACGTGCAGTCCCACCTCGTGGCCCGCTTCCAGCAGGCGACGGAAGATGTGGTTCTCCCCCTCGTACTCGCAAAATCCCTGCGCTGTGCCGTAGACCACCTCCCAGGAGGCTCTGGCACCGTACCGGTCCAGCACCTGCGCGATGCCCCGGATGGCGTCGCCGAAGTTGGTGGCCACGGTGG